>JAISNN010000007.1 GCA_031276195.1 Clostridiales bacterium | reverse complement strand
CCGATGGAGTAACGAGTATAGGGGAGAGGGCGTTCTATAATTGCAGTAGTTTGACAACGAACGATATACCCGAGGGAGTAACGAGTATTGGGGATCAAGCGTTCTTTGTTTGCAGTAGTTTGACAACGATCGTTATACCCGATGGAGTAACGAGTATAGGGGAGAGGGCGTTCTATAATTGCAGTAGTTTGACAACGATCGTTATACCCGATGGAGTAACGAGTATAGGGTATGATGCGTTCCGTGAATGCAGTAGTTTGACAACGATCGTTATACCCGAGGGAGTAACGAGTATAGGGTATGATGCGTTCCGTGAATGCAGTAGTTTGACAACGATCGTTATACCCGAGGGAGTAACGAGTATAGGTAATGGCGCGTTCTCCGGTTGCAGTAGTTTGACGGGTATTAATGTCGGAGAGGGGAACAAAAATTATATATCCGTTGACGGAGTATTGTATAATAAAGCGCAAACTACGTTGATATGCTATCCCGCGGGAAAGACGGAGAGCAGTTTTACGATACCCTCCGGAGTAACGAGTATAAGTAGTTCTGCGTTCTCCGGTTGCAATAGTTTGACAACGATCGTCATACCCGAGGGAGTAAAGAGTATAGGGCATAATGCGTTCGCTTATTGCAGTAGTTTGACAACGATCGTTATACCCGAGGGAGTAGAGAGTATAGGTTATTATGCGTTCGCTGATTGCCGTAGTTTGACAACGATCGTTATACCCTCGGGAGTAACGAGTATCGAGAGTAGTGCGTTCCGTTATTGCAATAGTTTGACAACGATCGTTATACCCTCGGGAGTAACGAGTATCGGTGATGGTGCGTTCTTCGGTTGCAGTAGTTTGACAACGGTCGTTATACCCGAGGGAGTAAAGAGTATCGGTAATGTTGCGTTCGCTTCTTGCAGTAGTTTGACAACGATCGTTATACCCGCCGGAGTAACGTATATCGGGCGTTCTGCGTTCGATTCTTGCAGTAGTTTGACGGGTATTAATGTCGGAGATGGAAACAAGAATTATATATCCGTTGACGGAGTATTGTATAACAAAGAGCAAACTACGTTGATATGCTATCCCGCGGGAAAGACGGCGAGCAGTTTTACGATACCCGACTCTGTAACGAGTATAGGTAGCGATGCGTTCTCTTGGTGCAGTAGTTTGACAACGATCGTTATACCCGAGGGAGTAACGAGTATAGATGGTTCTGCGTTCGAGGGGTGCAGTAAGTTGATAATTTACGCGGAGGCGGAGAGCAAGCCCGACGAGGATTGGGGTTCGAGTTGGAATCCCGATCGTCCCGTGTATTGGTATTCGGCGTTGCAAAAGAGCGGAAACTATTGGCGTTACGTTGACGGCGTTCCCACGCCGTGGAACCGTTATTAGGAGGTTGGCATTTTGTACAAAATTAATTTTAGTATTTTTTACAAAATTAATTCAGCGTTTTGTACAAAATTAAAAAAATCCTAAATCGCCTTAAAAGAAATTTTACAAAATTAAGGATATTCTAAATAATATCAATAAATTTTACAAAATTAAGGTTTTTCTAATAGCGTTTAGAAAAAACCTAAAAAAACTTCTCTCTTTGTTTTATAAGAGAGAAGTTTTTTTATAGCGAAAGGTTTTTATTGTTTTTTTAAAAGCGGTCGCCTTACTGAATGGAATTTTCTAAACGGTCGCCCCACCCCTGCACCCCTCCCACGGAGGGGAATTTGCGGATAATAAGAAACGGACGCCCCACCCCTACCCCCCTCCCACGGAGGGGAATCTCCTCATACCCTCGCTTTAAACGAAAAAAATTTACTTTTTCCAAAACAGACGCCCCACCCCCTAACCCCTCCCACGGAGGGGAATTATTCCGTTCAATACACAGTTGTTGAGGAAGGGAATTATTGAACTTAATATACGTTTGTTGCGTGGGGAATTTTGAGGATTTTTCGCGGTACTATACCGCGGATTTTTCAATATAGAGTAACGGAGTTTTAAGTTTGGCATTTTGTTTTATGCTCGGAGATTTTTTACAATTACAAACCGAAAGCGAGAGTTTTTGAGCGGCGTTTTTTTGCGACGAAAAACGGGGAGACGTCTACGAGGTCAAAGCGTCGGATGAAAAGGGATAGTATCACGAACTGAAAGCGAGAGTTTTTGAGCGGCGTTTTTTTATGATGAAAAACGGCGAGATATTCGCGCGGGCGAAGCGTCGGATGAAAAGGGATAAAATCACGAACCGAAAGCGAGAGTTTTTGAGCGGCATTTTTTTTATGATGAAAAACGGTAAGATATCCGCATGTGCGAAGCGTCGGATGAAAAGGGATAGTATCACGAACCGAAAGCGAGAGTTTTTGAGCGGCGTTTTTTTATGATGAAAAACGGTAAGATATCCGCGCGGGCGAAGCGTCGTATGAAAAGGGATAAAATCACGAACCGAAAGCGAGAGTTTTTGGCGGCGTTTTTTTTGCGATGAAAAACGGGGAGATATCCGCGCGGGCGAAGCGTCGGATGAAAAGGGATAAAATTACGAACCGAAAGCGAGAGTTTTTGAGCGGCGTTTTTTTGCGACGAAAAACGGGGAGACGTCTACGAGGTCGAAGCACCAGACGAAAAGAGCGTATAGAACTATCGCGGCGGTCATACCGAACAATGCCGCCGCGTTTTGGGAGGTATATGCCGCGGCGATGTTTTTCAGCCACACCGATATAAAGGAGCAAGGCCCGCAAAAAGCAAGGATCAGGATCGCGGGTTTTAAAAAATTCGGCGGCAGCCCCGTCTTTTTTTTGAGCAGGCGTATATTTAAAACGCTTGTGATGATATAGCACGCCCCCGTGCCGACGGCGACGGCGTAGATCCCGATATACTTCGGCAGAACTAAAATGAGAATCAGCATTACGAGTGTTCCTAATATGAAATTTACGAAGGACTTACCCTCAAAACCGATTGAATTCAGCACCGTCGAGCCGATCTGATTTATGCCGATCGGGAACATCAAAAGCGCGGAATAACGGAGGTATAGACCCGCCGCCGCGTCCTTATAAAGAATCGTTCCTATCTCCACTCCGAACGGAAGATATACCGCGAGAAACGCGCCCGAAACTATCAGCGCGGCGGAGAGAGATTTCCCGACTTTTTCGTTCAGCGCGGCGAAATTTTTGTTTGCGGAGTCGGAGGCGAGTTCGGGGATCAGGACGACCGCGATCGAGCCGATTATCGCGAGAGGAGCAAGCAGCATGGGAATCGCCATCCCCGACACCCTGCCGAATTCCGCGGTCGCGTCCCCGACGTCCATACCGGCCGCGACCAGCCGCGCGGGGATTATGATCGCCGAAAGAGAGCCGACGACGTTCCCGAATACGCGCATCGCCGTGATCGGAACCGCCCCTTTCGCCGCGGATTTGATATGGCGCGGCTTGACGAATTTTCCGCCTTTCACGATATAAAGGATGAAAAGAGCGGCGGCGGACGCGATATCCGATATCAAAAACGCCGCGGCGATGCCCGTCGCGCCGCTGATCGAGGCAATCATACCGCCCGCCAAAAGGACGGAAAAAATTATGCGGAATATCTCCTCCAAAAGTTCCGTAAAGCCGAATATGAGGAAATTTTTATTCCCCCAAAACCAGCCGCGTATAATGCAATATACCGTAGTGGAAAAGAGAGCCGGAAGCATAATTTTGAAAATCGGAACGACGCGTTTATCGGTAAAAAACAGGTCGAACGCGGACGGAAAAAGAAAAAACGCCGCGATTATAAAAAAGCATACGAGCAATCCCAAAAGAATAGCGGACGTAACGAGGGAAAATTCGCTACGCTTGTCGCCGCAAAGTTCCGCCGTCTTCCGCGAAACGACGAGGGGCAGTCCCGAGGCGGACAACGCGGCAAAGAGGAAAAATACGGAAATGCCGATTTGGTACAGCCCGACCGCTTCCGCGCCGTACGCGCGCGAAAGATAGATCTTAAAGACGAACGAAAGCGCGCGCGTAACGACGCTCACGACGCTGACGAGCGCGACGGCTTTGAAAATCGTGCGCGTTTTTTTTGTGAAATTCGATTTTTTTGCGTTCATAGGAATATTTTATGCCTAAGACTCCGCATATTTGTTAAATTTTTTTAAAATGCGTACGGTATTTTTATTTTTTTCGGGAAAATGTTTTATGCGAAAGGTTTATTGAAAATTTTTTAATCGTAAATGTTTTATGGGAAAGATTTATTAAAATTTTTTAAAACGAGGAATTAATATTTTTTATAAGAATATTTTATATAGCGGTTAAACTTTTAAATCAAACGTACGTTTGATTTAAAACCGTATATATGCGGCGGCAAAGAATATTTAAATATTTAAATATTTAAATATTCGGATTTGAAAGCGCGGCAAGTGCGGAACGGGGAGGAGAGTATGGAATTTATCGTTCGCAGGGTCGAGGACGGCGAAACACTTCAAGATATCGCCGCCGAAACGGGCGTACCCGCCGCCGTAATACTCGAAGACAACGCCTTTAAGGAGGAAAACGTGTTTGCCGGAACGCGGCTTTTGATCCGGAAAAATCCGGGAAAAATATATTACGCCGAACCGTTCGACACGTTGAATTCCGTAGCCGAAAAACACGGTATAGATCCGCGTAAAATAAGCGAATTTAACGACGGAATCGAAGAGATTTTTTTCGGGCAAATTTTGTTTTTGCCGGAGGATTCGGAGGGAGAGCGGAAGGGCGGCGTTACTTAGCGATCGGCGGCCGGCGAAGGCGGTTACCGGAATATAGGGCGGTTTATTTTTAAGGGTTTTTTGACCCGTTTTCAGGTGTATTTTCAGGTTGTTTTTATATTGTTTTTATATTGTTTTCGATTTATTTTTAAATTATTTTTCGGGGTATTTTGAGTTGTTTTTCGAGGCATTTTAGTATTACTTTTAAGCCGTTTTTAGATTGTGAGTTCAATATTAGAAAATAGCGCAAAATTAGTTTACTTTCTGCGGATTTTATTATAAAATAGATACGATGGGTTGAGAACGCGTCAAAAAAAATCATAGGAGTACAAAAATTATGGCGGGGACAGCGAGATACGAAATTACAAAAAACAAAAAAGGTCAATATCTGTTTACACTTTATGCCGCTAACGGGCAGGAACTTGTCAAAAGCGACGGCTACGCCAGCAAGGACGGCGCGAAAAAGGGTATCGAGGCTTTGAAAAACGCCGTCGAAAAAGCCGAAATCAAGGAAGTCGAGTAGAAAATCCGTATTTGACGCCGCGCTTTTACACTAAATAATATGCGGTTTTAAACCGAACGTACGTTTGATTTAAAAGTTTAGCCGCTATACTTAAAATAGTAAAGCGCGCGCGGCGTCTTTTTTGCGCGGCTTTTGCCGCATACCGTATATTTTTAAGAAATTTTAAACATTTGTATAATATATTCGTACAAAATTTCCCCAAAGTTTCCGCACATTCTATGTTTGCGGGCGGTTTTGTTTTCATTGTTTTGAAAAACAATGTATAATATAGACGTTTCGGAGGATTTTATGACACCTTTTATGGATTATTTTGACTTTGAGCGCCCCTCGCATCCCGTCGGGATAATAGCGATGCCGGGAGCGGCCGAACTCGGCAAAAAAATCGACAAATATTTGGTCGAGTGGTACAACAAAAAGGCGATCGAGTCAAACAAGGGCGAAAAGGTCAAAGATACCTTTTTGATCGACGCGAAGTTTCCGCGGTTTGCGACGGGCGACGGCAAGGGCGTTATCTCCGAAACCGTCAGAGGGCTGGATCTCTATATCGTCGTGGACGTCGGGAACTATAACTGTACCTATAAACTCTACGGACGCGACGTTCCGATGTCGCCGGACGACCATTTCGCCGATTTAAAGAGAGTCATATCCGCCGCGGGCGGCAAGCCCGAGCGCATAACCGTCATTATGCCCATGCTCTACGGCGGACGGCAGCACAGACGGAACGCGAGAGAATCTCTCGACTGCGCGATAATGCTTCAAGAACTTCACAATATGGGCGTAAAGGAGATCATAACTTTCGACGCGCACGATCCGCGTGTTCAAAACGCCGTGCCGCTTATGGGTTTCGACAATTTTTTCCCGACGTATCAGATCATAAAGGCGTTGTATAATAAATATCACAACTTCGCTTTCGACAAAAATCATTGTATGATCGTCAGCCCGGACGAGGGCGCGATGGGCAGGAATATATATTACGCGTCGGTTTTGGGGCTGGATCTCGGTATGTTTTATAAACGCCGCGACTATTCGACCGTCGTGAACGGCAGAAACCGCATAGTGTCGCACGAATATATAGGTTCGAGCGTGATGGGAATGGACGTATTCGTCGCGGACGACATAATCGCGACGGGCGATTCGGTCTTGCATCTCGCCAACGAATTGAAACAACGCGGCGCGAGCAGAGTTTTTGTGCTTGCGACGTACGCGCTGTTTACGGAAGGGCTGGAACTATTCGATAAGGCGTATGCGGAAGGGTACATAGAGGGCGTGATTTCGACGAATCTGTCGTTTACGGGCGAGGAATTGAAAAAGAGGGAATGGTATATCGAAGCGGATATATCGAAATATATAGCGTACATCATTTCCGCTTGCAACCAAAATAAATCGGTCAGCGCGCTTTTGGAACCCGTTTCAAAAATTCAGGAATTGATAGAGAAAATGAACGGAAAATAATAAGGAACGAGAGCGGAAAACGATAAAGAACGAAAGCAAAAAACTGCAATCGATAGAAAAGAGATAAAGAACGAGAGCAAAAAACGATAGTCAATTAAAAGAGATAAAGAACGAGAGCGGATTTTATACTGAACGGAATAATTTAACCGCGAAGAAAAATAACGGCGGATAATTTAATCGCGAAAGAATAGCGCCGCGTGAATTTTATAAAAAAAGAATAATACCGCGTGAATTTTATAAAAAAAAGAATAACGCCGGATAATTTTGTTAAAAATAAGTTTGCAGTGTTTTTAATAAAGATTGCTCAAAAAACAATGAATTAAATATAATTTTTAGAATATATTATACTTCGTTTTAATAAAGATTAATCAAAAAACAGTGAATTAAATATGCTTTTTAGAATATATTGTATTCCGTTTTAATAAATATTACCCGAAAAACGGTGATTAAAATATATTTTTTAGCGTATTATATTCCGTTTCGCTAATTATTTATTAACCGCTTCCGTTGACCGCGGACCGCTAAAACGACTTTGGGCAAACGTTATATTTTGTTTCACTTTTTATTAACGCATTTACCGATCATAGACCGCTAAAACAATTTTCGGCATATTTATGTCCGCTCAACTGATTGTTTATTGCTAAAACAACTTTTAAAACAACTTTCGGCATATTTATGTCCGCTTAACTAATCGTTTATTAACGCCGGACGCCGATCACCGGTCATTTACAATGCCTATCGTCGTTTGCAAAAATATTTTAAAATTTTAAAAAAAAATCGCCCTTGCTTCTCCGTCTTTTTTCTATTTTTTTTAAAAAAAGGAGTTCTAAATGGATAAAGATGAATTATTACAAAACCTCGGCTGGAACGAGGAACAACTCAGCCGCGAAAGTCTCGCGGAACGCGGAATTTTTGAATTGCGCTATCTCGCCCGGACGGTAGGCGTAAATTCGCCCACCAGCCAAAGTAAAAACGACCTTATCGAGGGCATTCTCGCCGTTTTATCGGGGCAAGTGCTGCCCGAGGAGCGCGAAAAAAGGGGGCGTCCGCCCATAAAAAACTTTTTTGAAAGGCAAGTCGGGAGCAGATCCGCGTATAACGGCGTTTCAAATTTGAACGGCGGCGGTACGTCCGTCAAGGATAAAAACGACGCGCCGCAAGTCCGTAAGAGCGCGGACTATCAAAATGCAAAAACAAAGGAGATGTATCTCAAAGACGCTAGCGCGGCGGGATACGACGAACCCGAAGTGAAAAACAACCGCGGACGCGTTTTGTCCGCGGAGAACGGCGAAGCGCGCGCGAAAGGTTCGGGATTGACGGGCGGCGAAACCGACCTTGAAACGAGAGAGGGCGTTTTGGACATTCACCCCGACGGCTACGGTTTTATACGCGTCAAAAATTGCGAATACGACGAAAACGACGCCTATATACACGGTATGAAAATCAAAAAATTGGGACTTAGAAACGGCGACGTTATAAAGGGACAATGCCGTATGACCAACGACGGAAAGCCCTCTATGGTCATAGTTATGACCGTGAACGGCAAGACCGTGGACGAAATTTTCAGACGGCCGTATTTCGACGACTTAAAGCCGATTTTCCCCGACGTTCGGCTCAAACTCGAATGCGACGACAGCAGAAACGACTTCGCGATCAGAAGCATAGATCTCGTAGCCCCGATCGGAAAGGGGCAGCGCGCTTTGATCGTGTCGCCGCCGAAAGCGGGAAAAACCACCCTCTTAAAAAAAATCGCCAAGGGAATATCGAAGAACTATCCCGACGTTATGCTGCTCGTTCTCCTTATCGACGAAAGACCGGAAGAGGTTACGGATATTCAGCGTTCGATTACGGGCGAAGTCGTATACTCGACGTTCGACGAAACGCCCGAACATCACACGATGGCGGCGGAAATTCTCCTCAATAAGGCGAAAAGACAGGTCGAATTGGGGCGCGACGTCGTAATTTTGATGGACAGCCTGACAAGGCTCGCGAGGGCGTACAACGCGACCGTTCCGCCTACGGGAAGGACGCTCAGCGGCGGTATAGATCCGGGCGCGCTCCAAAGCCCGAAGAAGTTTTTCGGCGCGGCAAGAAACGTCGAAAACGGGGGGAGTTTGACCATTATCGCGACCGCGCTAATCGATACGGGCAGCAGAATGGACGACGTTATCTACGAAGAGTTTAAAGGTACGGGCAATATGGAAATCATTCTCGACCGCCGCTTAGCCGAAAAGAGAATTTTTCCAGCTATCGACCTCAATAAGAGCGGAACAAGACGCGAGGATTTGCTGCTCAGTCCGCAAGAGTTGGAGGCTATGTGGAATATAAGGAAACTTTTCGCGGCGGGCGATACCGTCGAAAGTACCGAAAAATTGATGTCGATTATGATGAGTACAAAAAATAACGCCGAACTCGTCGAACGGCTGCAAAGGATAATGCCGAAATAAACCGGCTTTCCGTAAGTGTGGAAAATTGACGCCGGTTAAAATTAACGCCGATTACTATGAGCGCAAAAAAAATAACGCCGAACCCGTCGAACGGCTGCAAAGAATAATGCCGAAATAAACCGGCTTTCCGTAAAGGTGAAAAATTGACGCTTGTTAAAATTAACGCCGATTACGATGAGCGCAAAAAAATAACGCCGGCTCCGAAAAAATACGGAACAAAAAAAACGATTCCGATTCGGAAAAATCAGGCAAAAAAATACAAAAAAATTGAGGCGGAGGAAAAACGCTATGGTACACATCGGAAACGCGTGGGACGAATTGCTGAAAAACGACTTTGAAAGCCCGTTATATTTGGCTTTGAGGGAGTTTTTAAAGAAAGAATATTTTGAACATACCGTTTATCCCGATATGAACGATATTTTTAACGCCTTTAAATTCACCGATTATAACGACGTAAAAGCCCTTATTTTGGGGCAAGATCCGTATATCAACGAGGGACAAGCGCACGGCTTGTCTTTTTCCGTAAAAGAGGGGATCGATCCGCCGCCATCGCTGATAAACATTTTTAAGGAAATGGACGACGACCTCGGAATTTCCGAAAATGATTTTAAAAAAAGCGGTTTAAACGTTTCGGACGGAAACGGTTTAAGCCTTTTACATAATTCCGACGAAAAAAATTCAAAAGTTTCCGATATTGCGGACGGAAGCGATTCAAAAATTTCACATAATTCCGATGAAAAAAATTCAAAAGTTTCCGATATTGCGCGCGGAAACGATTCGAGAATTTCACATAATTCCGATGAAAAAAATCCGGAAAAAAATATTCCGTATGCCGTAGACAAAGTATTAACGGAGGATTTTTCACACGCCGCAGAGAGTATCGCGCGCCTAAACGGCGGGACTAAAAACGGTTGTCTGGAATATTTGGCGAGGCAGGGGGTAATGCTCTTGAACGCCGTGTTGACCGTCAGAAAGGGCGCGCCGAACAGCCACAAGGGAAAGGGTTGGGAACATATAACGGACAGGGTCATATCCGTACTGAACGAAAGAGAAAAACCCGTCGTTTTTATCCTCTGGGGAAGAAACGCCCGCGACAAAAAATCGCTGATCACAAATCCGCGGCATTTGATTTTGGAGTCCGCGCACCCGAGTCCGCTCTCGGCGTATAACGGCTTTTTCGGCTCGAAACCGTTCTCAAAAACCAACGCTTTTTTAAGAAAAAACGGAATCGAAGAAATCAAATGGCGGCGATAAGATATAAAAAAATACCGAATTCCGCTCTTTAAACATCCGAAGCGTAAATTGTACATTTTGAGAGTGAAGCGGTATTAAAAGTTTTTGAAAGGGCGCGCGCGGAAAAATCTTTTTTCAAAAAGTTTTTCTCCGTATTCTTTACAAAAAAACAAAAAAACGCAAAATATAAAAAAAAGAAGCAAGAAAATGAAAGATATTATTTCCGACGTTAAATCGGCGGCTTTCGGGCTGTCCGTTCCGATTATGCGAGACGAAAGCGCGGACGCGCTCGTTTTTTTGACGGGAGTCAAGCGTCCGAAAAAGATTCTCGAAATCGGAACGGGCATAGGCTATTCGGGGATACTTATGCTTACCGCCGCGGAGGAGGCGTTTTTGACGACGGTCGAGATCGATTGCGCGTCGGCGCGGCTTGCAAAAGAAAATTTTGCGCGGGCGGGCTTGACTTCGCGCGTCAGGGTGATCGAGGGGGATGCGGCGGAAGCGGCGGTTATGCTCGATTCGCGTTTCGATTTGATTTTGATCGACGGGGCGAAGGGGCAGTATGAGCGGCTGCGCCCTTACCTTGCCGGGCTTTTGAATCGCGGCGGAACAATTTTTGCGGACAACGTGCTGTTTAAGGGCTACGTGAAGGGCGGCTATCCGGGGCATAAACACAGAACGATCGTAAAAAGCCTTAGCGCGTTTATAAAAAATATGAAGGACGACGCGGGGTTTAATACGGAATTAAAAGAAATCGGCGACGGCGTATTGATCGCGGAAAAAATATCGGATTAAAAGAAGTTTTTAAACGCATAATAGAATAATTTCATAGCCCGTATTTGGCGGCGAGAGCGGAGAATATGCCGTTTTGCTTCACTAATGCGGTTTTTTTATTCATATTTGTTTTTTTGCGGCATATATTGTTATATATATCCGTCGATCGGTATCGGCGGCGAGGTGTTTTATGCCAATAGTAAAAAAACTTTTTGTGGTAAAAAATTTGTCGGGCGGCGCGGAGGGCGTTTTGAAATACGGCTCGTCCGGCGCGGATGCGGAACTGAAATTGGAATATTCGGTTTCGGGCGGCGAGGTTTTGACGGTCGGGGCGGGGAATAATTTCAGAGAGTTTTACCTCAAACGCGGGAAAATAAATCTCTTTCATATTTTACCTTTCGAGAATGTCGACGGGCTTTGCGCGCTGATCACGGAGGACGGAAAGCCGAAAGCGTATGCGTCGGGAGGGGGGCGTTTTGATTTTGAAAGAGTTTTTCAACGTCTAAAAAAGGGGCGCGGCGGAGCGGATAGGGCTTTTGCGGGAGGCGGTACGGAGGCGCGGAAATATGATAGGAATAATATAAATTATGACGGTATAGAAGCGCGGAAAAGCGAAATAAAAAATATAAATTATGACGGCATAGATTCGCGAAAAGGCGATGGAAATGATGTCAAATTCGGCGGTATAAAAACGCAAAAATATGAGGGAAAAAGTGTAAGTTACGACGGCATAGATTCGCGAAAATATAGGGAGAGTGATATCAATTTCGGCGATACAAAAGCGCGGAAAGGTGGGGAGAATAATGCGAATTTCGGCGGTATAGAGGCGCGGAAAGGTGGGGAGAATAATGCGAATTTCGGCGGTATAGAGGCGCGGAAAGGTGAGGAGAATAATGCGAATTTCGGCGGTATAGAGGCGTGTGAAAAAACGGACGAAGTACGGGCGGTAAAAGAGGAGTTGAGAACGGTAATCGGCGGTGCGGTAGATGAATTGAGCGACGAGGAGTTTAACGATTATTTGGACGGTAAAAAAATCGAGGAGTTAGAAAAAAGACTGAGGGATATCATAAAGAGAAAAGGAAAAGGATTGAATAAGGTGAACGAACAAAATGAATCGACAAAATCACAACAAACCGACGGCGGAAAACAAAGCGAAAACGACGGGCAAGGAGAAAGCGTAAAGCAAGAAGAAGCGAAAGAACAAGCGGAGGAGGTAATAGAGCGAGGCGAAGCGAATGGACAAAGAGAAGTAACGGCACAAAGCGAAGCGGACAAAGAAAGAGAAATGAAAGAACAAGCGGAAATAATAAAGCAAGGCGAAACGAGCGGACAAAGAGAAGTAACGGCACAAAGCGAAGCGGACAAAGAAAGAGAAATGAAAGAACAAGCGGAAATGATAATGCAAGGCGAAACGGTCAAAGAAAGCGGAGTACGTATGCAAGGAGAAGCGGAAGAACAAGAGAAAATGAGAATGCAAGGCGAAACGGGTAAAGAAAACGAAATGCCGGAACAAAAAGAAACGGAAAAAAATGAAAGGGAGCGTTTTTTTGAGGGGATTTTGGATGCGGCGGAAACGGGATTCACAAAGAAAAGCGGCGGTTTTTATGAGGGAATAAAAAAGCATTTGGACGGAATGTTGTCGCTCTATCCCGCCGAAACCGGGCTGAATAAACTGATTCGCGGCGGTAAATTTTCCAGAATCGATTACGGCGGCGGTTACTATGTCGTCGGGCTTTATGAGCGGAACGGCTCGCCGGAATATATATGCTACGGCATACCGGGAGAATTTAAGACTAAGCCGACCGGCAGACTGAAAGAAATCGGGCGTTGGTTTCCGCTCGATTTTGCGAATAAGGAAGGGGAAGGATATTGGTTGATATTTCAAAGTCCGAAAGACGGAAGTATCGTTAGGAAGTGAATTTTTTTGAATTGTATTATATCATAGTATATGAAAAAACCGCTTGAAATTAAGCGGTTTTTTAGGCGTTTTTTTGCGGTCGCCCCACCCCTGCCCCTCCCACGGATGGGAATTTTGATTTAAGGAAAGTTTTATGTGTTTCATTTTTTAGACATTGAACGGGATTTTTGAGGCAAGAAAGCAGTTTTACGTTATGGTTTACCGTTTTGATTTCACCGCTGAGCGGAGAGGCTTTCATGCTAAGGACTAAATATTTTGGGAGTTCTAAATCTGTGTGATAAAAAGTCGTACCGGTCAAGCAAAATCATCACACAAACTTAGAACTATCAATATTTTGGTTCCACCGATGATATACAAAGGGAAAGGGCTTAACGTTTTGATTTCACCATTGATCCGAGAGATTTTCATACCAAGGTCTGCCGTTGACGTTATAGGCGGGTTTTGTGATTTTCGGTCCTAAGTAGTTGATTTGGAGGGTATAGACTTCGGTCGGGGAGTGGAGGAAACCCAAAGTCGGCTTGATATCTTTGACGTAGCACACGATTTGCGAAACCTTGCCGAGCAGCAATTCCAATTCGACGTAATCCGCGCCCGCGAACGCCGAATCATATTTTCCGTTCGCGCCCGGGAATTCTTTTTCAAAATCCTCGAAATACTTATCTTTGATCTTAAAGGCGATTTTTGTCAACAACGGTTTTTGTGTTATATTTTCGTAGTTAGTCGAACAAACGGCTTCTTTTATATCGAAATCTACATAATCTTCTAAACTTGCGTTCGCTAAATTTGACAAAAGGCGAAGTTCGGACAGCGCGGTTTTCAGTCCGTAGGTCGATTCGTAGTTGTTTTTATAATAGTTAAAAAGTTCTAAATTAGAGCCTAAATCTTCCGGCGGATCTATCTTGTAACTTCCCCAGCCGCCTTTAAAGTTCGGGTTTGTGTAAGAGTAGTTGCTATGGAACATAGCGTTCGCGTTGTTATAAGCCGCCATCGCTCCCTCTTCATGGTATTCAAAAAGATAGTTTTTGAAATCTTTCGGGGCGTTTATCGAGGCATTCACGCCGATAATCTTATTGAATACCGTACGTTTCTCGTCGCTTATGCGCGTTTCGCCGCCCTTTCTTTTACCAAAGGACATCTCTTCGCGGATATAAAAGCCGTAATTTTTTATCAGCCCGTCTTCCCTGATAAAATTATAATCTCCCTGATTTTCCTTTTCGCCGTAGACGTTTACGACGCGGAAAATAAATTTATCGGGGAGGAGGGGATTGCCGTCCGCGTCGAACCACTGCGGATAGTCTGATTTTTTTAATTCAGCGTCGTAAAATTTGTCGTAAAGGGTCATCCAATTACGCGTTTCTCTCCAAAAATACGCCTCTTCTTTCGGGTCTTCCGAAGCGTTCAAGGCTTGCTCTAAAAGCGTGAAAGCCTCTTCGTGAGAAATTTTCTTTTGAGGATTGATAAAAATAATCGATATTATGCCAAGCGCGATAAAGACCAGGGCGGATATCGGTATAACTTTTTTCATATTATTTTCCTCCTTTTTTGGCGCGTTTTTCTTGTTTTTCGCGGCGGATTCTCTCCAAATCTTCGCGTTTGGCTTGTTTTGCCGCCTCGTATTTTTCTTGTTCGATACGTTCGTTTTCGGCGGCTTCGAGGCAGGCTTTTTCGTATGCCGCTTCGATATCGGGGAAGTGCGCGTAGGCGTCCGCGTCCTTTATGACGGCTTGCGCGTCCATATAAGCCTCCGCGCTGAGATAATAGGCGTTCAATTTCTTTTGCGCCGCGCCTATCGCGCGCAATTTTGTCATCATTTCTTTTCTGGTCGTTTCGGGCATATTCTGCGCCGCGTCCAACTCCGAAGTGTCCATTTCTTGAAGATTCTTTTCTAAGATAGCCTTTTTTAGGACGAGGAGGAGTTTTGCTCTGCGGATTTTGTAGCGGCGGAAGACTTGTTCGTCCTCCGTCAAACCTTTTTTATCGGCGGCTTTGGCTTGCTTTAAGATCCCGTCGTCGATATTTTTTATTCCCTCAAAGCCCAGCGCGACGGTTTCGCGCGCCAGCATAAGTTTTTCATATTCGATTCCGCTCTCATATTTTTTGAGGTCTTTCATAACTAAGGGGGCGGCGGCTATGTTTTCGTTCAAAGCCTTAGCCTCCGATAAGGCGTGCCGGGCTTCTTTGACGGCGGCTTTCCGCGCCGCTTTGTCGGGGATCGCTTTCGCCGCCTTTAATTTTTCGGTATAGGGGGTGATATTTTCCTTTTTTTGGTCAATAAACTTGCGCGCTTCGTTGACTTCCTCGACGACGGATTTTATATCGCGCGGCGACATATTGCCCCCCGTATAGTCCTCGAAAAGGTTTCTAAGGCGCAAAACCTTGATTATATTTCTGTGCTGAGTTTCGCTGAAATCGTATAAAAAATAGGGAATTAGGTTCAAAACGGAGCCTATCACCGAAACGATACAGAGCGTCGCGAATATGGTATTACGGACTGCCGGGTCAAAGAGGACGTTGTAGTTCGTCGTCAATCCAGCGGACTCTTGAATCTGCGGAAGGACAAGTCCGGTAAGGAAAGTTATGGGGAAACTGATGATGCCCGCCGAACCGAACATAAAGTCCATACGTCTGCCCGATTGATAGTGCGAAAAGTCCTTTACCTCCGCGTGAATGACGGGGTCGGCGACGATATTTAACTGGTAGACTACCGTACTAAGGAAGTTGAATATGAAAAAGAAGAAGGGAATTCCCGCCCACATAATGTTGAAAGTCATCGACATCAAAGAAATGAATACGATATTCAAGAAGTTTTGAACGATCATAAGGTTTCTGGGTCCGATTTTTTTGAGAATAAAAGGCGTAGTCAGCATTGCGACGGTGGAAGCCAAGCCCATAACCGTTTGGACGGCGGACATAACGACTCCGTTTTGGATCTGATAGATAAAGATCCACATATAGAGTCCGCCGATACCGCCCTCCAAAAAGCCCGTCATACCCGCGATATATCTAATCCACCAATATTTGTTACGGTAGACTTGCCCCATAGCGTGGAATACTCTTATTTTAGGCTTGAATTGTTTGGAAACGAATATGCGCTCCCTTGTGCCGAAAGCGGTAAAAAGCATAAAGAAAAGACCGATTATGCCGATCGGAAAAAATACGGCTTTCAAAGTGGCTAAGTCGGTATAACCGCCGCCCAAATCTTGCACCAATATCGGGACGAAAAGGTTGGTTATCGTGGGCGCGATACCCGCGACTAAGGAACTGACCGCGATAAGGAAAGAACGCTCCTGCGTGCTGGGCGACATAATCGTTCTGAGGTCGTTGTAGGTGTCGTTCATAAGCGGACCGATAAAGCCCGTCGCGAGAGCGAACAAAAACGCCCAAAAGAGTTTTTCGCTGTATTCCATAGGGCGAAAGTCCATCGACATAAACATAATGGTCAAAACGACGAGCGGAATGCCCATAACGGCTATGTACGGGCGAAAACGCCCCCAGCGCGTTCGGGTATTGTCGACGAGAATTCCGCGGACTATGACGAAAAAGATTCCGAGAAAGCCCAAGATGTTGTTCATAAGCTGCAAGTCGACGGGGCGAAGCCCCATAATCGAGCCGACGAGAACGTTTCCCGCGGAAAGCCCGGTGTAGCCGACGAGCATACCGATGAGCATTTGACCCATTCCGCCGAGTGAGTACGCGCCGATTTCCTTATAGGAAAGGTATTTACCCTTCGGCGGCTTTGTCCAATATTCACGGAAGTCCGTGAAGAAATCGGAAGCTTTTTGTTTCAAGGAGCTAAAATTAATTTTCATTCGAAGTCCGTCCTTAGAATTTTAATTTGCTTTGAATGGTTGGGTTTTGGTTTTTAATTTTCGCTTTGTTTTGAAGTTTTGTTTTGAATGTGTCTATTTTCCGTAAAGATTTAAACATACCACACAATTATATAACAAATGAAAAAATAAGTCAATAGAGTTTTCCAAAATTTTTAAAAATAAAAAATATGAACGGTAAACTGACCGCACATCAAAGTCGATACGGTGCAAAACCCGCGTTCGGCGAACGCGGGTTTTACTTTTTTCGATTTATTTTTTTGACGCAAGGCGCGTTAGGCGAACGCGCCCTAATACTAATTCGCCGTACCGTTCCGCGGAATGTCCTTTTTTATCGCGTAACATTCGCCGTCCCAATACGTCGCCCATCCTTTGCTTGCCTCAGTTCTGTTTATGCCGTCGAAAGTGATGCTTTGATCGTTCGACCAGCCCGAAAAAGCGTTCGCGCCGATAAAGTCGATCGGACCTCTCAAAATCACGTCGTCGTTTTTGCCCGCGTTCACGCAGTTTTTGAAAGCGTACTTGCCGATACCGTAAGAATTTGTCGTACCCGTCTTGTCGGCAAATTCGATCGATTCGAGGTTTATGCAGCTTTCAAACGCGCTCTCTTCGATCACGCCGACGTTGACGGGGACGCCGAGATCGATGAGTTTTATGCAGTACGCGAAGGCGTATTTGCCGATTATTAAAATCTTTTTACCGGGCGCGATATCGGCGGAGAGATTCGGATTCGATTCCGTTCCGATGTAGGCGATCAGCGTATCGGAATTTGTTCCGCCGATAATAAAGCCGTTTGAATCGACGTCCGCTTTGTTTACGACAAAAGGATTTTCGGCGTATTTCGCCTTTTCGTCCGTCTTATAGGCGGCGTATATAGGACCGTCCGCGGGCGCGTCGATCAAAACCGCTCTGCCGTTCAGCGTCAAAAGCGCGGAGAGATCGGGAACCCCGACCGTCGAACCGTCCGCCGTTTTTTCCGTCTTGACGTTTATGAGAGAACCGACGGTAATGACCTTTACCATAGTGCGGGCGAACGCGTTCGCGCCGACGGACGTAACGGACGAGGGGAGGACGACCGAATGCAGTTTTGAATTGAATTCGGCGTTTTCAAAGTTGAAACCCTTGTTTTTGTCCGCGGCAAAGGCGGATTCGCCTATCGAAACAAGCGCGGACGCGGACAAAAAGTCAATCTCCGCAAGCGCGGTGCAGCCGCCGAAAGCGTTCGGTTCGATAGCCGTAACGAGAGCGGGTATCGCGACGCGTTGAAGCCCGGACGCTCTGAATAAGTTGCTTTTGATTTCCGTCAGATTCGCGGGGATTATAACCTCAGAGAGCGAGGAGCAGTTCCAAAACGCGCCGTCGCCGATATAGTTCACCGCGTCGGGGAAGGTTATGTCCGAAAGAGCCGAAGCGTCCTTAAAGGCGGAATTGCCGATTTTTTCGAGAGAGCCGTTCTTAAACGCGGAAACCGTTTCAAGCGACGAACAGCCCGAAAAAGCAAAGCCGCCGATCTCCGTGAGCGAGGCGGGAAGGGATACGGAAGTCAATTTTTTGCAGTTTTGGAACGCCGCGCCGCCGATCGCCGTCAGACCCTCTCCGAACGTAACCGATTTCAGCCCCGTTCCGGAAAAGGCGGAAACTCCGACGGACACCGCGCCCGAAACGTTTGCGGTTTCTAAGGCGGCGCAGTTTAAGAAAGCGGAGCCGGCGACGGTGTAGCCGGACGCGTTGCTTATGACGACGGATTTTAAATTGCGCGAACCCGCGAAAGCGAATTTTCCGATTTCCGTAAGCGCGGGGGTGTTGCTTGCCGTTCCGTTGATTGCGAGGTTTTCGTCATTCCCGAAATAGACTATGAGCGAATTTTTAAAGGAGCCGCTGCCGTCGCGTTGAACGTGTATAAGATATTTATCCGCTATAATTCTCGTGTATTCACTCGGTTCGCCCCCGGGAGCGGACGCGGCGGCATCGGATATATACTTTTTGTAAGACGAATTGTTCGCCTTATACGATTCGAGATGTTCGGCGGGGACGATGACCGCGGTGGCTTTCGACTCGGTTTCTAATATACGCGAATGGTCAAACAAATTATTTTCCGCGATCAGAGAATTCATACGCACCTTTTTTAGAGATTTCGTGTTTAAAAAGGCGTTATTACCGATCGTTTTGACGGACGCGGGGATGTCGATCGACGACAGCGACAGGCAGTTCGAGAACATATAGCCGGGTATGTTTTCGATCGTCGAGCCGGCTTCAAATTCCACGGACACAAGGCTCTGATTTTCCGTGAACGCGTAACTTTCGACGGTCGTCAAGGTTTTCGGGAGAAAAAGCGACGCGAGCGCGGTCTTATTAAAGGCATGCGCTCCGATCTTTTCAAGGGACGAACCCTTCTTGAAGCCCGTATTTTTTAGTTTCGCGTCATTATCGAAGGCTCTTTCGCCGACGGTCAAAAGGGTATTCGGAAGGGTGTACGCGCCGTCGTCGTTGATTCCGACGTTTTCAAGGATAAGACAGCCCGAAAAAGCGTGTTTATCTATGGTTTTCAAAACGCTTTCGCCGTCGAACGTAACGGTTTGGAGAAGCAAATTGCCTTTAAAAGCGTTTTCGCCGATCTTTTCGAGAGATGCCGGAAATGAAACCGAACGCAAAAGAGGCAGCCCCTCGAACGCCGATACGCCTATCTCTTTTAAAGACGAGCCGTCGTCAAAGGTGATTTCGTTCATAAACTTGCAGTTATAAAACGCCTTTTCGCCGATCGTAACGATCGAGGACGGAACGCGTACGCCCGTTATGACCTTGGACGGAATCGTACCCGAAAAAGCGTCCGCGGCGACCGCGGTAACGGGTTTTCCTAAATGCGAGGAGGGGAGGATCAGCGCGCCGAGAATTCCGAGACTGCCGGACGGGTTTGCGGACACGGCGTAGGACTGCCCGTCGGGGTTTAAAGTAAAGGAGAAAACGGACTGAACGGGCAGGTATTTCGCATACAAAGTGAGGTTTTTGTTGACCTTATCCTTAGAAAAATCCCATTGCTTCGAAAGGGACTTGTCCTTATACCAGCCCGCGAAAGTGTGTTCGGGTTTGGTCGGAGTCGGGATTTCAAATTCGTTTAAAAGACTTTTTCGGTCGACGGAAATACTTTCGACGGGAGAACCGCCGTTTACGTCGAACGAGACCTTAAATTTTAACTCGCACGCGGCGAGAATCAAAACCGCGGTCAAAACGGAAACGATAAGGAACATAACTTTTTTCTTATTCATAAAAACATACCTTTTAATGATTTTTGATACCGTTTATTTTTTTTAATGAATTTTTTCGCGAACGGGCAAGCGCGCATACCCGCTTTTTACGCTTTTTGACGGCGTTTGTTTTTTAAAAGGAATTTTTCGTGAACCGTCAAAAACATAGCCGCGCGCGATTATTAATCATTATAATATAATATGAGAATAAAATCAATAATTTAAAGACGTTTTGGAACTATTTTTCAAAAATATGACAAAATATTTTGCTTTGAGGGTGAGTTGAAGGGGACGGTTGTCGATTTTTATTTAAAAAGTTACGCGTTTGCCTAAAAATCTCTTGTCTTTTTTCGCCGTATGCGTTATAATTATTCCAATCGGGAATTTACGGATAAAAATTTTTAACCGTTCCCGGTTGCAATTTTAAAAAAAATAAAATACGGAGATTGTTTTAATATGAAAAGAATTGAAGTTTTGTTCGACAACGGCAAAAAGAACGACGGCGCGAAATACGGCTGTATGGAATGCCAAACCAGCTGCCAATCGGCTTGCAAAACCAGCTGCACGATAGGAAACCAAAACTGTCTGCAAAAAGAAGAAAAAGTATACGTTCAGAAAAAAGAAGAGAAATAAAACGGACGGCTTCGTATGCCCGCGCTTTTTCTTTGAAAAAAATGAAAGAATATGCGGACGAAAAAAAAGCGCGCGTTCGCGAAAATTAATTTTTTCTTTTTTAATAAGGATTTTTTATGCTTCATACCTTTAAGTTTTCTCACCGCGGAGAGTTGCGGTACTATCTCTTTGAATCGGAAAACGGCAGTCTTTTGGAAATCGAAAGACCTGTTTTTTTGTACCTGAAAAACGGGAACGGAGAACTGACACAAGAAGAGAAAGCCGAGTTGGATTCTTTGGACGGCGCGGTCGTAAAAGAAATCGCGGACGAATTGAACGAATTGAAAGAGCGCGGAATAATCGGCGTCGAAGAAGAGAGAATCGATATAAAAAAAAGCGGGTTCATAAAGTCTTTGTGCCTGAACGTCTGCCACGACTGCAATTTGAGATGCGCGTATTGCTTTGCCGCGCAAGGAACATATGAAACGGAAAACGGAAAACAAAACGCCGAAAGCGCAACCTGCAATAAGGGCGGAACGGCGCGTGAAAAGGGAAATTCCGAAAGCCTCTCTTGCGGCAAAAACGAAAGAGAAAAAAGCGAACCGGCGGACGAAAAAACGAAATACAAAAATGCGGACGAAAAATATATGTCTTTGCCGACGGCAAAGGCGGCGGTGGATTTTCTCGTCAAGGCGAGCGGTCCCAGACGAAACTTGGAAATCGATTTTTTCGGAGGCGAGCCGCTGATGAATTTCGGCGTCGTCAAGGCGGTCGTTGACTATGCGCGTCAAAAATGCAAGGAAAACGGAAAAAATATCGCTTTCACGATGACGACGAACGCCCTCCTCCTAAACAAAAAAACCGCCGGATATCTCGACGAAAATATGGACAACGTCGTCATCAGTATCGACGGGCGGCGCGAGGTTCACGACGCGCTCAGAAAGACGGCGGGCGGCGCGGGGAGTTTTGACCGCGTGCTGAAAAACGCTTTGGAATTCCGCGATATAAGAGGCGAAAAAAAATATTACGTCAGAGGAACTTATACGGGCAGAAATCCCGACTTCGGCGAGGACGTTTTGTTTTTGAACGATTGCGGTTTCGATCGGATTTCCGTCGAACCCGTCGTGCTTCCGGAGGACGATCCTCTGGCTTTAAGACTCTCCGACGCGGAAAAAATCAAGTCCGAATACGAACGTTTCGCCTCCGAATATTTGGAACGCCGAAAGACCGCGAAACGCTTTGACTTTTTTCATTTTATGATCGATTTGGACAAAGGTCCCTGCGTCTATAAACGTTTGAACGGCTGCGGAGCGGGGGACGAATACGCCGCGGTTACGCCGTCGGGCGATATATATCCCTGCCATCAGTTCATCGGCAAACCCGAATTTCTTATGGGAAACGTCATAGAGGGCGGCGGCGTCGATTCCGCCGTGCAAGAAAAGTTTCAACGCTCAACGGTCTATACGAAGGACAAATGCGGGGAATGCTTCGCGAAATATTTTTGCAGCGGCGGGTGCGCGGCTAATTCCGTAACGTACGAACGCGACATAAATAAGACGAACGCGCTCTATTGCGCCGTGATGAGAAAACGCCTGGAATTGAGTTTGGCGATACGGGCGGCGGAGAAGAAACGGGGCGGTTAGCGGCGGTTGTCATTTGACGATCGGCGGTCGGCGTAAGGGCTATTTATTGATTAACGGTTGACGACGGTTGTCGTTTGGCGGGCGTAAGTACGGAATTTTCAAATCCGGGAAACACGGAGCGCAATCAACTCTTTCAAATCCGATAGATTTTTTAAATTTCAAATAGAAACGCGCTTTAAAGCCGAAATTTTAAAATCCGATTGTTTGATCGGATTTTTTATTTTTCGCCGTATAATTAAAATTTATGCGGAATTTTGATATATTTAAAAAAAATTTAAAAAAACGCTTTCTTTTTTTACTAAAATGTGTTATAATTAATACATAAAATTAAAACTATGGAAATCGTTATGCGCCGAACGCGCCGTGCGCGTGATTAAACGCGCTTAAAATCGGCTGAAATATGCTTTAAAGTAATCTCTTATGAATAATATCACCTTAAAAAAAGAAAATATTTTGGCGGTTATGTCCTTTCGCGAGGACAATATCGCGTCCGCCGCGGTCTTAAAGGGCTTTGTTGCCGAAAAACGCGCGGTCTTTATCGGCAGGAACGATATCCGATCCCTAATAATTTTTGACGGCGGCGGCGAGATCGTCTGCTATGCCGCCGAGAACGAGATCAGGAGCATAAACGCGAGGCTTCAAAAAGGGCTGTATCTTAATTTATAACGGGTATTAGTTGCGGTTATATACTTAAAAAAAGGGCGTTATATCGTACCGTATATATTCTAAAAAATACGGAGTTACGTCATTAATTATATATACTTAAAAATCGCCGTTAATAATATCGTTGTTATTAAAAAAAAACACGGTATCGCACCGCGTTGGTATATATACTACGCTAAAAAATACGCGGCTTTGAAATTTCCATAGCGCCGCGCCTTAAAAATTCGCGTAAAAAAACGGGAGGCTTTAAATGGCTAAAAAAATCACCAAGTACGACGAAGCGGATATTCAGGTTTTGGAGGGTCTCGAACCCGTCCGCAAAAGACCGGGCATGTATATCGGCTCGACCGACGAAAAGGGCTTGCACCATCTCGTTACGGAGATTGTCGACAACAGTATCGACGAGGCTCTCGCGGGATATTGTACGGACATCAAAGTCGTCATCAACGCGGACGGCTCCGTCGCCGTGTCCGATAACGGCAGGGGTATTCCGACGGGCATAATCCCGAAAGAAGGAAAATCCGCGGTCGAAGTCGTCTTGACCAAACTCCACGCGGGCGGAAAATTCGGCAGCGGCGGCTATAAAATCTCGGGCGGACTTCACGGCGTGGGGCTGTCCGTCGTCAACGCGCTCTCCGAATGGCTGGAAGTCGAGGTTCGGCAAAACGGAAAACTTTTTAAGCAGATTTATAACCGCGGAATTCCGCAGAGAGATTTGCAGGAAATCGGAACGGCGGAGGACACGGGGACAAAAGTTACCTTTTTTCCGGACGACGAAATCTTTGAGGTTACGGAATTCGATTATGACGTTATGAAAAAACGCCTCAGAGAACTCGCTTATCTCAACAAGGGCTTGACGATCTCGATAGAGGACAAGCGCGCCGGAAAAGAACGCGCCGAAACTTTCTTTTTCGAAGGGGGAATTATATGCTTCGTCGACCAACTCAACAAGGGCAAGGAATGCGTTTTTAAAGAGACCGTCTATATCGACGCGGAGCATAACGAGGGCGAAATCGAAATCGCTTTGCAATATAACGACTCTTACGCCGAAACGATCTTTACTTTTGCGAACAATATCAACACCGAGGAGGGCGGAAGCCATCTCGACGGCTTTAAAAACGCGCTGACAAAGGTCGTGAACGACTACGGAAAGAGCGCGAATATATTAAAAG
Source organism: Clostridiales bacterium (assembly GCA_031276195.1). Lineage (GTDB taxonomy): Bacteria > Bacillota > Clostridia > Christensenellales > JAISNN01 > JAISNN01. Next base: position 17,272 of record JAISNN010000007.1, on the reverse strand, counting down.
GCGATGAAAAACTTTCGGGCGAGGACGTCAGAGAGGGCTTGACCGCCGTTATAAACGTCAAACTGACCGAACCGCAGTTCGAGGGGCAGACAAAGACGAAACTCGGAAACAGCGAGATGAGAACGGCGGTTACGAAAGTCTTTACGGAGGCTTTCGGAACATATTTAGAAGAAAATCCCCAAGAGGCTAAGAAGCTTGTTTCAAAGGGCATTATGGCTCAAAAAGCGAGAGAAGCCGCCAGAAACGCACGCGAATTGACGCGCAGAAAGAGCGTTTTGGAAAGCACGACGCTACCCGGAAAACTTGCGGACTGCTCCGACCGCGACCCAGCGCATTGCGAAATCTATCTCGTCGAGGGGAATTCCGCGGGAGGAACGGCGAAACAAGGGCGCGATAGACGTTTTCAGGCTATTTTGCCGCTCAGAGGAAAGATTTTGAACGTCGAAAAGGTTCGCGACAATAAGGTTTTCGAGAACGAGGAAATCAAGTCGATGATCACCGCTTTCGGCGCAGGAGTCAAGGATGACTTCAATGCGTCGAAACTCCGCTATCACAAAATTATTTGTATGACCGACGCGGACGTGGACGGAAGCCATATCAGAATTTTGCTTTTGACGTTCTTTTTCAGGTATATGCGCCCTCTGGTCGAGGGGGGATATGTCTATGCCGCTATGCCGCCTCTTTATAAGGTTTCCAAAGGCAAATCGGAAAAATATTTTTATGACGACGAGGAATTAGAAGCCTATCTTTCCGAAATCGGAAGAAAGGGCGTGGACGTTCAAAGGTATAAAGGCTTGGGAGAGATGAACGCCGAACAACTTTGGGAGACGACGATGAACCCCGCGTGCAGAACCTTAAAGCAGGTTACTATGGAGGACGCGTATGCGGCGGAGGAGATTTTTTCAATGCTTATGGGCGAACAGCCCGAACTCCGCAGAGCGTTTATAGAGGAAAACGCCACGTTGGTAAAAGAACTTGATATTTAACTTCCGGAATGAAAAAAACGCGGTATAGAAGCGCGAAAAAAAGTTATATTCCGGAATAAAAAATTTATGTTAAAAACAAAAAACGTTATCACGGAATTCAAAAAAAAATCAAGCAAAAAAAGACGAAAAAGTTATACGAAAAACTAAAATAACGTTGTGTGAAAATTCAAAAAAAACGCGGCATAGTACCGCGAAAAAAAGTTATATTTTAAACGATGAAAACCGTTGTATACGCAAATCAAAAACGGCGGAGCGTTACGGTTAAAATCATTAAGGAGTTTTTAAAAAATGGCTAAGAGAAAAGACGAATACGAACCGATTATCGACAATACGAAAATAGTAAAATTGCCGGTCGTCAGCGAAATGAAAAAATCGTTCATAGCCTACGCGATGGCGGTCAACGTTTCGAGAGCCATCCCGGACGTTCGCGACGGTTTGAAACCCGTCCACAGGAGAGTTTTATACGCTATGCACGAATTGGGGTTGGCTAATGACAAGCCTTTCCGTAAGTGCGCGAGGATAGTAGGCGACGTTCTCGGCAAATATCACCCCCACGGCGACAGTTCCGTCTATGACGCGCTGGTGCGCTTGGCGCAGGATTTTTCGATCAGAAACCCTCTCGTGGAAGGACACGGAAACTTCGGCTCGGTCGACGGCGACCCCCCCGCGGCTCAGCGTTATACCGAAGCCAGATTGTCAAAAATCGCCGCCGAAATGCTCCGCGATATCGATAAAAATACAGTGGATTATTATCCTAACTTTGACGATACTCTTATGCAGCCCACCGTTCTGCCATCGCGCTTCCCGAACCTTCTCGTCAACGGCTCGGACGGAATCGCCGTCGGTATGGCGACGAGTATTCCTCCCCACAACCTCGGCGAAGTGATCGACGCGACGGTCGCCCTTCTCGACAATCCCGAGTCCGCGGTCGAAGATCTTATGCAGTATATTCCCGCGCCCGATTTCCCGACGGGGGCGATCATTTTGGGGCGTATGGCAATAAAACAAGCCTATAAAACGGGCAGGGGCGGCTGCGTCCTCCGCGCGCGAGCGGAGATCGAAGAAATGCCGAACGGACGTTCCAGAATCATAGTTTCCGAATTGCCGTATCAAGTCAATAAAGCAAAATTGATTGAAACGATCGCCGATCAAGTTAAAGATAAACGCTTGGAAGGCATTTCCGATATCAAAGAGGAATCCGACCGAAAGGGTATGCGCGTCGTCATAGAAATCAAACGCGACGCGTCCGCGCAAGTCGTCTTGAATACGCTGTATAAGCAGACGAATATGCAAATTTCGTTCAGTATGATACTTTTGGCGTTGAAGGAAGGCACGCCGAAAATTATGAATCTAAAAGAAATCCTCGAATGTTACGTCGCTCACCAAAAAGACATCGTGATAAGAAGGACGAAATATGACCTTGAAAAGGCTTTGGAAAGAGAACATATTTTGGCCGGACTGTGTATCGCGCTGGCAAACATCGACGAAGTCGTCAAAATCATCAAAGAATCAAAGGACAGAGCGACGTCCGCGGCGCGTTTGATCGATAGATTTCTGCTCTCGGACAAACAGGCGAACGCCATTCTCGAAATGCGCCTTTATAGGTTGACCAACCTCGAAGTCGAAAAACTTCAAGCGGAATTAGAGGAGATCAGACGCGCGATAGAGGAGTATAGGAGCATACTCGCGTCGCCCGAAAAAGTCGTCGCGATCATCAAAAACGAACTTTTGGAAATCAAAGAAAAATATAACGACGAAAGACGTTCGGAAATTTCTTACGACTATGAGGAAATCAGTATCGGCGACTTGATCGACAAAGAGGACGTCGTAATATCTATGACGCACTTCGGCTATATAAAGAGAATCTCGCAAAACGAATACAAAGCGCAAAAACGCGGAGGAAAGGGCATAACCGCGCATAAGCCGAAAGAAGAGGACTTCGTCGAGAATATGTTCACGACGAACACGCACGACGACCTGCTTTTCTTTACCAATCTCGGAAAGGTTTACAGCATAAAGGGCTACGAAGTCCCCGAAGCCGAAAGAACGGCGCGCGGACGCGCGATCGTCAATATCTTGCAGTTGGACGGCGGCGAAAAAGTTACGGCGTTTATGCCGCTCAAAGAGAACGATTCGGGATATCTTATGCTGGCGACAAAACGCGGATTGATCAAGAAAACGCCCATAGAGGAGTTTTCAAGGATCAGAAAGGTCGGAAAAATCGCGATCAGTTTGACGGATGGCGACGAACTTATCGCCGCCAGAATGACTTCGGGCGATGACGAAATCATAATCGCCTCCGAAAGCGGAAAGTGCATAAGGTTCAGCGAACGGAACGTCAGAAGTATGGGCAGAGACGCGCAAGGCGTGAAAAGTATGAAGTTGGACGCCGACGACAACGTCGTCGATATGACCGCGATCAAGGACGGGTATGAGATCCTCACGATCACCGGAAACGGGTACGGAAAACGGAGCGATCCGGAGGATTATAGACTTCAATCGAGAGCGGGAAAGGGAATTAAGGCGGGGTCGTTCAACGAAAAGACGGGGAAATTGGTAAACTTGAAACTCGTTTCGCCCGACGACGAACTTATGCTTATCGCGGACACGGGAATTATTATCCGCATAAAGGCTAAGGAGATCAGCAAAATCGGCAGAAATACGCAGGGCGTGCGCGTTATGAGAATCAAGGACGAGGGCAAGGTCGTCAGCGTCGCGGTCGTCGCTCCCGAGCCGGACGACGAGGAATTGAATTCCGCGGACGTTGCGGAGAACGCGGACGTAAACGGCGTTGAAAACGGCGGGATAGAACCGCATGTTTCGGATGAAAAAGAGGGCGGAGAAAGCGAGAACGGGGCAAACGAAGAACCGGACGAAGCCGGAGAGGACGCGAACGGCGAAACCGAAGAAATCGGGGACGAATATGAGGGCGGAAGCGGCGAGGAAGACGCGGACGACGATGAAATATAATTAAAAGGACGAAAGAAAAAGATAAATTAAAAACCGCGCCGGATAGGTTTAAAAACATTAATAAAATATCAGAAAAAACGGCTGAAAAATATTGATAAAACATTAGTGAAAACTATCGAAAAATATCACTAAAAATGCCTGAAAAACGGCTGTATAGTACCGCGAATTTTTAATATAAATACGATATAATAAAAGTTATAATAAACACAAAGAAAAAAAGTTGTAATAACGCCGTAATAAATATAAAAAAACGATTATAAAACGCTATAATTAAAGGGGAGTATATGTATGGGCAAAAGTTTTTTTACGTCCGAATCTGTAACCGAGGGGCATCCCGATAAACTGTGCGACCAAATCGCCGACGCGGTTTTGGATTCGCTTTTAAAAAAGGATAAAAATTCGCGAGTGGCGTGCGAGGTATGCGTCTGCACGGGGCTTGTTCTCGTTATGGGTGAGATCACTTCCGAAGCATACGCGGACATTCAAAGTATCGCGCGCGGCGTGATTAAAGACGTAGGCTACGACCGTTCGGACTATGGTTTCGACTACGCGACTTGCGCCGTCGTCGCCGCCATAAACGAACAGTCTCCCGATATCGCTATGGGCGTAAATAAGGCGTTGGAAAAAAAGGACGGCTCGGCGGACAACAACGACGTATTGGGAGCGGGGGATCAGGGAATGATGTTCGGCTACGCTTGCGACGAAACGCCCGAATTGATGCCCCTTCCGATTTCGCTGGCGCACAGGCTCTCGAAAAAATTGACGGATGTCAGAAAAAACGGCATTCTCGGATACCTCAGACCGGACGGAAAAACGCAGGTTACGATCGAATACGCGGACGGGAAGCCGAAAAGAATCGAGGCGGTTGTGGTTTCCTGCCAACACGATCCGTCTGTCGATATGTCCGCGCTTAGAGCGGATATAAAAGAAAAGGTCGTCGACGCTATTTTAGATCAAAAGATGATAGACGGCGATACCAAAATTTTTATCAACCCGACGGGCAGGTTTGTCGTCGGAGGTCCTAAGGGCGACAGCGGACTGACGGGCAGAAAAATTATCGCGGACACCTACGGCGGCTACGGCAGGCACGGGGGCGGTTCGTTCTCCGGCAAAGACCCCACTAAGGTTGACAGGAGCGCGGCATACGCGGCGAGATACGCCGCTAAAAACGTCGTCGCGGCGGGGCTTGCGGCTCGGTGCGAGGTTCAGCTGGCATACGCGATAGGCGTAGCGCATCCGCTTTCCGTCCGCGTCGAAACTTTCGGAACGGGAAAATATCCAGATGAAAAAATCGCCGCCGCCGTGAGCCGCGTCTTTGATTTCCGCCCGGGAAGTATCATAAAGGAACTCGGGCTTTCCGCGCCGATATATAGGGAACTTTCGGTATACGGGCATTTCGGCAGAGAGGAATTGGACGTGAAATTTGAAAAAACGGATAAGGCGGAGGCGTTGAAAAAGGCGGTCGAATAAGGTTTTTTATACATTTTAAAAAAAACGGTTTTGAATCGCAAAAAACGCGGTTCTATACCGCATGAAAAGTGTGGTTTTAGTAATGTTAAAAAAGCGAGTTTACGCGCTTTAAAAAGGTAATTTTAGATATAAAAAAGCGCGGTTCTATACCGCGGAAAAATGTGATTTTATAAATGCAAAAAAGCGGTTTTTCCGCCGCATAAAATAAGGAAAAAATAACACAAAAACAATATTAATATAAAAATTTTCGGAGGTTTGTTCACTATGAAAAATTTAAAAGGCGCGCTTATGTTCGGGCAGTCGGGAGGTCCGACGTCCGTCATCAACGCCAGCGCGGCGGGCGTTTTTATCGAGGCGTTGAAGCATCCCGATTTGATAACTAAGGTATACGGCGCGGCGCACGGAATCAAGGGAATTCTCGACGAGAAATTCTACGATATCGGACAAGAGGATAAAAAAGAACTTGAACTCTTGAAGTATACGCCGTCGTCCGCCTTGGGTTCGGTTCGCTACAAAATCGGGAAAGGACCGGACGGCGACAAGGATTACGACAGGATTTTGGAAGTATTCAAAAAATATAATATACGCTATTTTTTCTATAACGGCGGAAACGACAGTATGGACACCTGCAACAAGGTCAGCAAATTTTTAGCGAAAAACGGTTATGAATGCAACATCATAGGCGTACCGAAAACTATCGACAACGACCTTTGCGGAACGGATCACTGCCCGGGATACGGAAGCGCGGCGAAATATGTCGCGACGACTCTTATGGAACTCAATCTCGACGCGAAAGTTTACAATACGGGGCTGGTTACAATCGTCGAGGTTATGGGCAGAAACGCCGGCTGGCTGACCGCGGCGGCGGCTCTCGCGGTCTATAAGGGGCTTGGTCCCGATTTGATATATCTCCCCGAAACGCCATTTGACGTCGATAAATTCGTCGCGGACGTGAAAGACGTATGCGCAAAAAATAACAATAAATGTATCGCCGTCGTGTCGGAAGGAATCAAAAATAAGGACGGAAAATATGTCGGAGAGTTTATGGCTTCGGCAACCGACCTTTTCGGACACGCGCAATTAGGCGGCGTTTGTTTCGCCCTTGCGAATATCGTGAAGGAGAGGATCGGCGTTAAGGTCAGACCGATAGAATTCAGTCTGCTCCAAAGGTGCGCGGCGCACGTAGCCTCAAAGACGGACGTCGAGGAGGCGTTTAACGCGGGCGCGGCGGCGGTCAAGTATGCCGTCGGAGGCGAGACGGACAAAATGGTTACTTTGATAAGATCGGAAAAGAACGGGGAATATTTCTGCGAAACAAAATTGATGCCCGTCGAACAAGCGGCGAATTCCGAAAAAACTATCCCCGCGGAGTGGATCACAAACAACGGAACGGGGCTTTCAAAGGAGTTTGTCGACTACGCGCTGCCGCTCATTCAGGGCGACGCGAAAGCGCCGTCGGAGGACGGACTTCCCAGATTCGCAAAACTGAAAAAGGTTTTGGCGAAGATTTAACTCCGAAACGGAAAAAGAGGGGATTTTATAGAGGGTATAATATTGGTATAATACATAAAAAACGGTTGTTTTTTGAACGGAAACGATCGTTTTTTTGTTGCGTTCGGCAGCGTTGATCGAGGTTTAAATGATTTTTTTCGGCAAACCGTTATTTTTACTTGCAAAAATAAAAAAAATAATATACAATATATATACGTTAAGATAAACGAGCGGATATGGCGGAACGGCAGACGCGCTAGATTCAGGTTCTAGTCGGGGCAACTTGGTGGAGGTTCAAATCCTCTTATCCGCACCACGTAAAGTCTTCTTTTTAAGAGGGCTTTTTGTTTTAAATTTTGGATTAATAATATACTCCGCAGACGTTTAATCCGCGCGGTTTAGGGGTTAAACGTTTATGGAAAATTATAGTTTTACCGTATATCTTTTTCCGGAAAACAAAACCGTTTTAAAAAGCAAAGGTATTTTGATAATTATTTGATAAACAAAAGACGGCGGGGTGAATTGTCCGCGCCGTCTTTTGTTTTATATTTTTTCGTTGCATTTTTTTCTTTTATATAACTTTTACCGCTTTAACTATCCGCGTTCTCGTGAAAAGGTTGCCGGAGAAGGGGATATCTATATTTTTCCGCTTTCCAACGTCTGTTTTAACTATCCGCGTTCTCGTGAAAAGGTTGCCGGCAAAAGGGATATCTATATTTTTCCGCTTTCCAACGTCTGTTTTTTCTTTTTTATTCCGCGCGTAATCATAATTACCGTAATAACTAAAACGGAAGCGGCGGCGGCGATTATAATAGAAATTAATACGGGCGGCAGACCGTTATCTCTTTCCTCTATAATAAAGCCCGTTCCGCTTGCGAGTTTGAACGAGATGAACCGCGCGGAATGCTCCGTTTCGACTTTGGTCAAAGTTTTGTCGGCGTATATGGCGACGGTGTATTTATCCGCGTCGTTTCCGACGTAATACGTTATTTTCATATCGTCAAATTTTACCGATTTACCGTTTCGTTTTATTTCGATGTAACTGTATTTACCGCGCGCGGTGATCTTCGCCTCCATATCGCTCGTTAAACCTGCGGCTTCGATATAGACAAAATTATCGTTCTCGTCCACAATCACAAGTTCGTCTACGCCGTCTATCGAATCGTATTCTTTAACGGCGTAATGATAGACCGTAGCGTCGTCCGCGGGCGTAAAATAGATCGCGTATTTGCCGGGTTTGCTTATCGCAAAATTTTTGCCGTTTGCGGCGCGGTAGCGCGTTTCGCCGTCCGAGATGAAGTATTGCACCGTTTCGTATTCGTCTATCATATCGGCGGTTACGTCGAGTTCGATTTTGTAGTCGTAACCCTTTTGACCGTCGCTCATCGGGATGCCGTTCAATCTGTAATCGTCGTAAAATTTCTGGGTATTTTGATAGCGGTAGCCGTTAAAGTTTCCGATAAGGTAATACCCGCCGTAATTCTGCTCTCTTAATTCCACGCAAGTGAAATATTCCCCGTCGTCGTCCGCGCCTTCGTTGTAGTTGTTCGCAAGGGAAAATCGGACGGCGTAATCGTCGATTTGACTCAAATAGACCACTCCGTCTTTGTTCGGGTAGTATTTGGCTCCCGAAACCGCATCGTATATATAGTAGGCGAAATACGCGCCGGCTTTGTCGTTATCAAAATAGCATACGTATTCGTCGAAAGCGTCGTTGTCCGCGTCAAACTCTAAAGCGAAGCCGCCGTCGATCTTAAAATCGTTTTGCGCGCACATAAGGTAATAGAGCGCGTTTTCGCCGACCTTTTTCACCGTCGTAAAATAGCCTATACCGTCCTCCGTAAAATAAGTATGTTCTCTTGAAAACTTAACGACGTAATTTCCCGCGGTTTTCAGTTCGATAACGCCCGTTTTGTTCGGATAATAATGTATTTTTTCGTCTCCGTCTATTTCCTTGGCGCAAATATAATAAACGTATTTTACGGGCTTGTCTATTTCGATATTAAACGTGTATTCGTCGAAACGTCCGTTGTCCTCGTTGAAACTTAACTTTTGAGTTTCGGTATAGCCGTTTGCCGCCGACATTAAATAATAATCCGAGTCGGGGAAGTAGTCCTCCGTTTGTTCTACGGTCGTATAATATTCGTTTCCGTCCGCGTCGATAAAATAAGGATGCGTACCGTCGGGCGAGAATTTAATAGTATAGTCGCCCTCGTCGTCGATTCGTATAAATCCGTCCGCGTTCGGATAGTATATTCTGTCCGCTTTGGACGCATAAATATAATACGCAAAATCAGTTTCCTCAAAAAAGGGCATTTCAAAGACGTATTCGTCGAAAGACGCGGAACCGTCTTCGTCAAGTTCTAAGATATAGTAGGCGTTTAACTTGAAGTTATTGCCTCTGTATAATAGGTAATAGATCTCTTTATCGGTTTTAGTTATTTTGGTATAATGAATTCCGTCGTACGGAATTACGGGCGAAAAGGCGATAACATAATTTCCCGCTTCCGTTATTTCTTCATAATGTTTCGTATTAGAGTAATACAGTGTATCGGAAACCGTATCTTTGATATAGTAGACGTAGGTTGCGGGCTCCGTAAAGTTTACGGTAATTTTGTATTCGTCATAATCCGTATTGCTTTCGTCTATCGCGAGCGCGTAATCGTCGTTTTCCGTATACAAGTTGCCGGCGCACATTAAATAATAGCGTTTGACTTCCTCGACTTTGGTATTGAAAAAGCCGTATGCAAAATCCGGATTAAAGTATATTTTATACGTGCCTTTTTCAAGTTCGACCGCTCCGTCCGCGTTCGGATAATACTTTTCGTCCAAATATTCTATATAATAAGACAAAAGCCTTGTGCCGCTCTCAACGGAAAAGGTGTATGTATATTCGCTCCCGTCCTCTTTGTCCTTTTTCAAGACATAGTCTTCGCTTGTTTTAAAGTCGCTCTCTTTCCACACGAGATATACGTTTTCATCCGCGTCTTCGTCGTCGACGGAGGCGGCATACGCGCGGTCGGAGGTTTGACCGATCGGCACGTCGGAGAAGATTTGAGCGGCGGCCGTAAGCGATATAAGACATACGGCTATAAGCGCGGCTAATACTTTTTTGTTTTTTGCAATCATAATTGATCTCCTTGTTTTATTAATGTTTCGGCGGCGCGCGTATCGCCCGTTCGCGCAATTTCGGCGTTCGCGGTTTTTTCGTTTTCTTCTATCATTTTTTTCTTGCCGCCGACCGTTGTTTTTCGTATAAATTTATCTAACAGCATTAATGCCTGCGGGAGTATGAATATCATACAAACGGCGGAAATGAAAGTGCCGCGTCCTATCGCAACCCCGAGAACCATCGTAGGTACGCTTGTGGATACGACTCCCAGCGACAATCCCACCGTCGTCAAGATCGCCGCCGAAACCAAAATCGCGCCGAAAGACTTTGACATCGCGTTGCGCATCGCTCTTTTTCGGTCTAACGTCTGCCGCTCCGTCAAATAATTATTCGCCAGCAATATGCCGTAATCGATAGTCGCGCCCATTTGAATTCCCGTTATGATGATATATCCTATAAAGGGCAGAACTTCTCCCGAAAGGTACGGCACCGCCATATTCATCCACGTCGCTCCTTGAATGATCACGCCCAATATCAAAACGACGCCCACCGACTTGAACGTAAACGCCAAGATGATCAAAATAAACGACAAGGTCAGAATGTTTATGAGATCGCTGTCCGAGAGGGAATAGGATTTAATTTCATATATGCTTTTCGTTACGCCCAAGAGGAAATAGTCCGAATCTTTGCCTAAAATTTTGGTAAGGCGTTCCTCAACCTTTTCTATTCCGTCAAAACTTAAACGGCTTTCCTCCGGAAAATCAAAGGTTACGACGATGCGCGAATAATTACTTCCGCGGAATTGCGCGGTCATTTCATCGGGAATGTCCTCTTCGTTCATCGTACCCGTTAAAAGCGAATAACTCGTAACCGACTTGACGAAACTAAACTTTTCAAGACTGTCGCAGACCTCGTCTTCTTTGTCGAGAAGGTCGTTGGACAGCAATATGACTCCCGTATTTTGTCTCCCGAAAACGTCGTTGATTTCGGCGGTATTCTGCAAATATGTCGAGGTGAGCGCGCCCTCCGGGAATTCGCCGAAAAAGAAGTTATTGTTCGCTTGCAAAAAATACATCGGAAGCATTAGAATAACGAAAAATATCGGCACAAAGTTTTTAATCTTGAACAAGAAATCGCTGTATCTGTGTAAAAACGGCAGTTTTTTCGCCGCGCTCCGTCTTTTTTGTTTTTCGTTTACGGCGGCGTCTTGCGAAAGACCGGAATCCGCCCCTTCTTTCGGGACGTTTTGCGCGGGTTCGGCGGCGTTTCGTTTTTTGCGCGTTTTGCTTTTTAAGAATTCAAATAAACTCCTATGCTTGCTTTTTTGGAGCGCTTTGTCCAACCCCAGCGTTATGCCCGGCATAAGCAAAAAGACGCTTAACAGACTTAATACGATACCCTTCGCAAGCACCATTCCGAAATCTAAGCCGATCGTAAAGGACATAAACATAAGCGCGACAAATCCCGCGATGGTCGTCAGCGAACTCGCCGAAACGGGCGATAGGGACTTTGCAAGCGCGTTTTTCATCGCTTTCACTTTATCCGGTTCGGTTTTTCTCTCCGCCGCGTAACTGTGCAAAAGGAAGATTGAGTAATCCATTGAAAGGGCAAGTTGCAACAGCGCGCCCACCATACTCGACATATTCGATATTGTGCCGAACATTAAATTCGTACCCATATTGAGAACGATAGCCGAAACTATGACTATGGCATACAACAGAGGTTCTACGTACGACGACGTCGCCAAAAAGAGTATGGCGATTATAATCACAACCGCAAACGAGGCAATGAGAATCATCTCGCTCGCCGAATCCTTTTGATTGAAATACGCGTTCGCCGCCTGCCCGGTGTAGTACGCGCTTCCGTATTTAGGCGTGATTTCTAAAATTTCCGTAATCGCGGCGGCCGTTTCCGCGTCGTAATCGCCGTATTTAAAGGTGATCGACAGCAGCGCGTTTCTTTGATTGTAGTATCCGTCGAGCATCTCCAAACTGCTTGCGTCTATACTCGACGCGCTCTGTCCGCCGTCTCCGAAATCCGTTAAGACGTTCGAGAGGTCGACGCCCGGAATGACGCCGTTGTCCGTCGCAAAATCGGGCGGTCTCGGCGTGTTGTCCGCAATATCGTCGGACATATCTATCAGTTTTTGGAACACATAGCCCAAACTTCTGTCCGGGAAATATTCTGCTTGCATTTTATAGACTATATTCAGTACATCGAACATTGAGTCTATATATTCGTCGTCCGTTTGCCCGTCGTCCGTTTTCATCCCGAGAAGCAAGGTGTCCAAAAAGAGCGTGTTGTCCACGTTCGTTACGGCGTCGAGTTCTTTTCTCAATTCCGACGCTTCCACAAGGGAAATATCTTTGACCATAACGGACATCGAACCCGTAACGCCAAATTCATCCTCCATGATTTTCAAACCTTGGAATGTGTCGGAATCATCCGGCAGATAGACCGATTGATCGTAATTTACTTTTACGCTCGCGGAAAGAAGCGCGGCGACAAGCACGATTGCCAAAAAAGCAATCATAAGAATTTTTCTGCGATTTACAATGAACTCCGCTACTTTTTTCAAATCAACGCTCCAAATACAGTAGTTATAAATTAGAACCGAAGCGGAAACGAATGCCGGATTTTTTGCCGTATAACGCAAAAAAGGCTTTTTCGTGCCTTTGTAAGGCTAAAAGCGGATTTTTATGCCGCTTACGGCGTCAAAATCCGTGTTAGCGCGCTTAGGTCATATTTGATAGCGACTGTCAAAATAATTTTATACGTATAGTTATGCGCTTTGCCCGTTATCGCTTGTAGATTTACCGTCGGTAAAACGCTCGAAAATATACTGTATCGTAATATAGTATACGGCAATAGTTTTAAAAAAACAAGCGGTAACACGCGACAATATTTGATTAAAATAGTTTAAACTACTATTTTTAAAAAGTGATTATTATACCCGTTAAATTAAATATATAGCGGTTTTAAAGTTTAACGAGCGGAAGTATATATATTTTCATTAAAATTATGCACAATAATTCCGATGAAAAAATTAAACGAAAAATATAAAATTTTGCTGTTCGCGGCCGTGCTGCTCGCCGTCGTTTTGAATGCCGTGAGTGTGGCGGGAGTCGCGGCGAAAGTTTTACGCGCGTTTTCACCCGTTTTTATCGGCGTACTTTTCGCTTTGATTTTGAACGTCGTCTTAAATTTTTTCGAGAATAAAGCGTTTACCTTTAAAAAGGCAAAAAATAAAAAATTCAAAAGACCGTTCAACCTTTTCTTGACCTATCTATGCTTTTTCGGCTCCGCCGCAGGGCTTTTCGCGCTTGCTTTTCCGCATATAGCGGACAGCGTTAGTTCGCTCGCCGAAAGAATTCCGCAATACGCCGAAACACTTTCGGAACGCTTGGAAAAAATCGCCGCGGGGCGCGCGGCGGAGATGCTCGCGCCGCTTTTCGACGGGGTAAAAAATTCGGCGGCGGGGCTTTCGGAACGCTTGCTCGGTTATGTCCCGAAACTTTTGGAATTTTCAAAAAACATATTCAACGGGGTATACGACCTTATTATGGGAATCGCGCTGTCGATATTCGTTTTGAGCCGAAAAGAAAAATTGGTTTTTCAGTTTAAAAAGGTTCTCAGGGCGTTTTTGGGCGAACAAACCGCCGAAAAAATATTTCGAATCGTCCTTATCGCTAATAAAAAACTGTCGCGTTTTTTGGCGGGGCAGACTTTTGAATGCTTTATCGTTGGTACGGCTTGTTTTGTCGGAATGATAATTTTTAAAATTCCTTACGCGGTTTTGGTGAGTTTGATCATCGGAGTAACAAATTTTATTCCCATGATAGGTCCCGTCATCGGGACGATTCCCTCGGCTCTCATAATTATCATCGAAAGCCCCATCAAGGCTCTATATTTTCTCATCATCGAAAACGTCGTTCAGCAGTTGGAATCAACCTTTATATACCCCAAAGTGGTGGGGGAGAAGTTGGGAATATCCGCGCTTTGGGTGTTCGCGTCGGTTTTGGTTTTAGGGAATTTGTTCGGATTTATGGGAATGTTTTTGGGCGTTCCGCTTTTCGCCTGCCTGTACGCCGTCGTCGGCGGAATCGTAAATGACAAGTTGGCGGAAAAGCGGCTTGCGGAATTTGAATTGCCGCTGTACGACGATAAAAAAGAATTTTAAAAACTCTATTTTTCATAAAAAAAAGACGGTACTATACCGCCGTTTTTTTTAAATTTGCGCTCCGTCCCGACCTCACGAGGAGGGGAAGTTTTATCTTTAAACCTATACTTTTTGCAATGATTATTTATTAAAGGTGCAGGATAAGTCTATATTGTCGTTGTCGGTCAATTCTTTAATGAACAGCGCGCGGATATATCCGCGTGAATTGTCCGTGGAGTGGACGTAAAAGTGCATACCGTAGTAGTATCTGGCGAGTTTGTAATATTTTGAATTCGTGTGCAGCGCAATGCAAGCGTAGCCCGCTTTTTTGCATTCCTCAACGGCGTGCGAAAGAAGTTCCGCGCCTACGCCCTTGTTCCTTTCATTAGTGTCAACCGCAAACCTATAAAGATAGGCGACGTCGTCAGACAGGCGCGCTATTCTCAAACACCCCAAAATGACGCCGTTTTTTTCGGCGACATAGACGCTGTTTTTTTGGATGTCGCGCAGAATATCGTCCTTTGTTTCGGATAGGGCGAGGAGATTTGCTTCCGTATGCAGATTGTCCTTATACAAGGCGAACGCGCTTTTTGTGATTTTGTATATTTCGTCGACGTGCTTAGGTGAGGCGTCTAAAATTTGAATCATATTTTCCTCTTAATTTATAGCGTATGATATAATAAAATTTGCGGTATAGTACCGCGTTTTTTTGCGTTTATTTTTTGTCTTAAAGGTACGGATATTTCTTTTTTCGTTATTTATAACTTGTGATATAACAAGAGATATAACAAAATTTGCGGTATAGTATCGCATTTTTTTAAAGGCTATTTTTTATCTGAAAGAAGGAGCAGCAGCACGGCCTTTTGCGCGTGTAAACGGTTTTCCGCTTCGTCAAAAACGCGTGATTGCGCCCCGTCTATAACATCCGCCGAAACCTCTTCTCCGCGGTGCGCGGGCAGGCAGTGCATAAAGATTGCCGCCGGATTTTTCGTCTTTTTCATCAATTCGGAATTGACTTGATAGGGCATCAGCAGCCGTTCTTTCTTTTCGTCCTTTTCTTGACCCATACTAAAAAACACGTCGGTGCAAATTATGTCCGCGCCCAAAACACCGCTTTCGATATCCTCCGTAACCGTAACTTTGCCTTGCGATTTTGCGTATTCGGTGATTTCGGGCAGGGGAGAATATTCCTTCGGGCAGACGATTCGGACGTCCATTCCCAATTTAGCGCAGGCGATCATATAACTGTGAGCCATATTGTTTCCGTCGCCGAGATAGGCAAGCGTCAGACCTTTCAGCCGCCCGAAATTTTCGTATGCCGTCAATAGGTCGGCGAGAACTTGGCACGGGTGATACAAGTCTGTCAGCCCGTTGATAACGGGGACGGAACCGAAAACGCTCAGTTCCTCGACGTCGCTCTGCTTGTAGGTTCGGATCATAATGCCGTCTATCCCCATACGTGAAATGACCTTCGCGGTGTCGCTTATCGGTTCGTTCCTGCCCAACTGCAAATCGCTCCCGTTTAAAAACATCGGATAGCCCCCGAGTTGGCGCATTCCCGTTTCAAACGAGAGGCGGGTACGCGTGCTGCTTTTCGTGAAAATCATAGCGAGAGTTTTGCCCGACAGAGCGGTGTTTTTTATGCCGCTTTTATATTCTTTTTTGACCTTTTCGGCGAGCAGGAGAATCTCGTAGATTTCGTCTCTCGAATAGTCCTTCAACGTCAAAAGGTGTTTATTTTGAATTTTTCCTTTCGGAACGTAATTTGTTATATCCATAATAATTTTTTTCTCCCCGGTAATATTTTGTGATTTTATTTTTCGTTTTGCGAAACACCGTCGTTTGCCGTTGAATGCCTATCGTTTTTTTATAGGACTTTTATTTCGCCGAACACTCCGTCTATGATAGATATTGCTTTGTCGATTTCCTCGGTTTTTATGATCAGCGGAGGGAGAAACCTCAGCGTGTTGCTGCCCGCGGCGATCAAAATCAGCCCTCTGTCCAAAAATTTTTCGTTCAAACTCCGCGCCGAAACCGACGGCGAAAGTTCCATGCCGACCATCAATCCCGCTCCGCGTATTTCTTTGACGAATGCGTATTTTTTCTTTAATTCGGACAGCTTGTTCTTTAAATAATTTCCTTTTTCGGCTACTCCGTTCAAGAAGTTTTTGTTTTTTATAATTTTCGTTACGGTCAGCCCGACAGCCGTGGAAAGGGGATTCCCTCCGAAAGTCGTGCCGTGATCGCCCGGCTTCAAAACGCCCGACAGTTTTTCGTTCGTCAAGACCGCGCCGATCGGAATTCCGCCCGCAAGTCCCTTCGCCGTGATCAAAATATCCGGCTTTAAGCCCGCGCTTTCATACGCGAAAAAATTACCCGTACGCCCCGCGCCCGTCTGAACCTCGTCCGCGATCAATAGTTTTTTGTACTTTTTGAGCAAGAGTCCGAGTCTCGATATAAAGTCGGACGACGGAACGATCACGCCGCCTTCTCCTTGGATAAATTCCATAATTACGGCGGAAATTTCGGGCTTTTTTATGATTTTTTCGAGAGCGTCCGCGTCGTTATACGGCGCGAATTCAAACCAATCGGGAAGGGGAGCGAAGGCGGTTTTGTATTTGTCCTGACCCGTCGCCGAAAGCGCGCCGACCGTCCGTCCATGAAAGGAATTTGTGAAAGAAAGGAATTTATACGCGCCCGTGTTTTTGTCGTTGTTGTATTTTTTTACGATTTTAATCGCCGCCTCGGCGGCTTCCGTTCCGGAATTGCAGAAGAAAACTTTTTTGAAATGAGTGCCCTTTATAAGTTCTTTCGCGAGCAGAACCGCGGATTCGTTGATAAAATAATTCGAGCATGAGAGCAGTTTTTTCGCTTGCTTGCAGAGAGTTTTTGTAACGTCCTTGTTGTTGTGTCCCAGCGAATTTACGGCGATTCCGCCCAAAAAATCTATGTATTCTTTGCCGTCGGAGTCGTACAAAAGAGAGCCTTCGCCCTTGTCGAACACGATGGGGTAAGGCGCGTAATTTTGCATAACGTATTCGCCGTGCAGTTTGAAAAGTTTGTTTTTGTCCATAATTTTATCCT
>JAISNN010000087.1 GCA_031276195.1 Clostridiales bacterium | reverse complement strand
GTTTTTGCTCTTGCGGCGCGTCTGAAACTCCCCACGCCCTTATACGGCATATCCGCCCCGAGTTTCGCTTTTAAATCTCTGTACTCCTTCGCCTCGTCGTTACGCCGTCTGTTCTGCTCCTGCCATTTCGTATACGCCTCGCGTTCTTTCGCCTCCCGGCTGTCCTTAAACGGCTTATTCGACTTCTCTATGTCCCGCTTTAAATCCTCCGGCGGTTGCAATTCCTCAAAATTTCGACACGCGCTTTTCTGTCGCATCGGCAATTTCAATCAAGAACGGCAAACTTGACAAACTAAGCGCCGGCGCGTTAGTAATTTCAAACGGTATGAATTCGCGGCGGCAATATTAGGGTGAACGGTTTTTGATTTTTGTATCCGATTTCGACCCGCGCTTTTCTGTCGCATCGGCAATTTCAATCAAGAACGGCAAACTTGATAAACTAAGCGTCGGCGCGTTAGTAATTTCAATCGAGATTAAAATTTTTTATCAGAAAGCGCAAAAAAATATACGCCAAATATTTGACATTAAAAAATAATTCTTGTATAATATAAAAAGTTATCTTATAAGAGGTCGTTTGTTATGGTTTTATTGTAAAATAACATTATATTTTTTGGCTATAAAGACAATTTACTTCCTCTTTATAATAATAAAACCGTCCCGATATTTATTTTAACGGCATTTTATCCCGTCTTTATAGTAAAAAAAACTCCCGATCTTTGTTTGAAAGGAAGTTTTAACACTTTACCTTAAAGATAAATTCACTCTATCCCTTACCTTAAAATCGGTTTACCCTCCCTTGTGTCTATAAGGATAACCCGTTGAAAACTTATCCTCATACAAAAAAATCCCGGTTGATGCGGTCGTGGCGGAATGGCAGACGCGTACGTTTGAGGGGCGTATGGGCAACCGTATGGGTTCAAGTCCCATCGTCCGCACCAAGAAAACAAACTAAACGGCGTAACTAAGCAAAGTTGCGCCGTTTGTTTTAGAATAATAAGACAAGCCGGATTTAAAAGTGTAACGGGTATAAAAGCGATACGGACGGCTTTAACGTATACCGCCGTCCGCTTTTAATATTTTATGCAAAAGCGCATACAACATCCTCGCGTCTTCGGCGGAAAGATTAATACACCCTCTTATTTTCTCCGGAATACCGACGGCTTGCTCCCGAAGGCGCGCGCCGCGTTTCGTAAGAGATACAATCACGTTCCGTTCGTCGTTTTCGGAACGCGTCCGCGTGATACGGTTTGTTTTTTCAAGTTTTTTTAAAAGCGGAGTGAGCGTCCCGGAGTCGAGGTACAATCTTTCGCCGAGAGCCTTCACCGATAGCGGAGAATTCTCCCAAAGCGCCATCATCACAAGATACTGCGTATAGGTCAATTCTATCGCGTCCAAATATGGCTTATATTTTTTCACAACCTCTTTTGCGGCGGCATAGAGCGGAAAGCAAAGCTGATTTTCAAGTTTCAAAGCGTCATATCCGTTCACAGCAACCTCTCCAATTCGCTTTCTATCGACGCGGGCGTTTTGACGGGTGAAAAGCGCGCCGCGACCTCTCCGTCCCTGCCGATTAAAAACTTTGTAAAATTCCACTTGACGTCGTTCCCGAATACGCCGCCCGCACGCGTTTTCAGCCATTGATATAACGGACTCGCGTTTTTTCCGTTGACGTCGATTTTTTTGAATCGCGGGAATGTCGTGCCGTAACGCAAAACGCAAAAACTCCCGATTTCCTCATCCGTCCCGGGCGCTTGATTTAAAAATTGATTGCAAGGAAAATCGAGAATCTCGAATCCCCTCTCTTTGTATTTCACGTACAACTCCTGCAACCCCGCGTATTGAGGCGTGAAACCGCACCCCGTCGCCGTGTTGACGACAAGCAAAACTTTGCCGCGATACTCGGACAAACAAACGTCCGCGCCGCTATCGCTCAAAACCGTAAAATCATAAATCGACATATTGACCTCCATATTAATTTTATGCAATTTAATTTTATACTATTCATATCGCTTTGTCAACTAAAATACGCCGATTATATAAAATTATATTCGTTAAACTTTTAATCCGCGTAAACAATTCAAAACCGATTAGACTATTCGCGGCTTGAAACCACTTCAAACGTCTATATCCACGTTATGAGCGGGTTTGAGCGCGGCGAAACGGCGGAATACAACTCAAACATATAGCGCGGAAAACCATATCAAAACGACCTCTTTTCATACCCGTAACCGCTTTATAAAAAACGACCATTTCCATAAAAAAAACAAAAAAGCCCTGAAAACCTAAACTTTCAAGGCTTTTTTAAAGCGTTTCTGGTGGGAACAATAGGGCTCGAACCTATGACCCTCTGCTTGTAAGGCAGATGCTCTCCCAACTGAGCTATGCTCCCGCATAAGGAAATAATGATTATTTTTAAATTCCGCGGTAATAAACGGCATATCGACCGCATTATATTTCCGCATAAGAAAATCCAAGTATCGGCTTTTAATTCCGCGGCGGCAAGCGGCTTTTCGACCGTTAGTTCCGTGATAATAAACGGCATACCAACCGTCTTATACTTCCGCGTAAGGAAATCCAAGTATCGGCTTTTAATTCCGCGGCGGCAAGCGGCTTTTCGACCGTTAGTTCCGTGATAATAAACGGCATACCGATCGTCTTATGCTCCCGCGTAAAGAAAACACCGCGGCGTATATAAGGCAAAAAAAAGAAAACCGCGATTTCTTTTTTCGTCAGTTTTTTTGGTGACCCTAGGGAGGTTCGAACTCCCGTTACCGCCGTGAAAGGGCGATGTCTTGACCACTTGACCATAGGGCCGTCATTTGACCTCCCGAAAGCGGCGTTTGCGCTGCCGGGCGTTCCCATTTAAAAAGACGGGAAAAAGCAAAAAAACGGCGAACGAAAACGCAAAACGGAAAGTCTTATAGTGATTAAACTTTCAACCCGTATCCGGTACGGACTGAAAGCCGCCGTCGTTTAAAGGCGGCGGAGGGCGGAAATGCCGCCCGTTTAATGCCGTCATAGCGATAAACCCGGCAAAATGTGTTACATTTTGCCGCCGCATAATATGCCGTTTTAAGTCAAGCATATGCTTGACTTAAAAGTTTGACCGCTATATTTTGGTAGCGGCGGTCAGATTCGAACCAACGACCTGTCGGGTATGAACCGACTGCGCTAACCTGCTAAGCTACGCCGCCAAAAAAATAAAAATGGTTGCGGGGATGGGATTTGAACCTCATGACCTCCGGGTTATGAGCCCGACGAGCTACCCCTGCTCTACCCCGCGGCATAAAAAACTTGCGGCCGCGAAAAACTCAGCTTTACTATTTTATATGAAAAAATATGTTTTGTCAAACGATTTGCGCAAGAAAATTTTAAATACACTTTTATTTATTATTTTGGGAAATGTTTTCGCGATTCGATTTTTGTCGGTCATTTTTTACGAACGGCATATTTCACGCTTTTCCCGTAATCTTTTTTTCGGAATACCTTATGTTTCGATTTTATATAACCGTCTTTTTTTGAATCCCGTATTTTTTGTTTTTCAGTAATTTTTTTTCGGAATACTTTATATTTCGTTTTTATATAACCGTCTTTTTTTGAATCCCGTATCCTTTGCTTTCTAGTAATCTTTTTTGAGGAATACCCTATATTCCGTTTTTATATAACCGTCTTTTTTGAATCCCGTATTTTTTACTTTCACGCAATCTTTTTTTCGGAATACCTTATGTTTCGTTTTTATATAACCGTCTTTTTTTTGAATCCCGTATCCTTTGCTTTTCCTCAATCTTTTTTAAGGAATACCCTATATTTAGTTTTTCATAATAATCGTTTAACCGTTTTATTAAGTCAATTATTTTAAGGAATCGCATTCCTTTTCTGTTTCTCGCGCAATCCCTTTATGAAAGGCGTTTACGATTCGTTTTTTCGGCGAATATTTTTTTCCGCTTCGCGCGGACTCGTTTTCATTCCGCAGTTTACGGTCAATCCTTTTGCTCTCAAATAGTCCTCTCCCCATACGTACATCGCTTCGAGTATAGGTTTCAATGTCATTCCCGTTTTTGACAAGGAATATTCCACCTTCGGCGGAATTACGGCGTAGACCTTTCTTTCGACCAACCCGTCCGCCTCCAACTCGCGGAGTTGTTGTGTCAGCATTTTCGGCGTGGCGTTTACGACCAACGCTTTCAATTCCGAAAATCTCAAAGTCCGCCCCGTGAGGCGCCACAAAATCAGAGATTTATACTTTCCCCCGATGAGTTTCAAGGTTGCGTCCACGGGACAATTATATCCGCAATTTTTCTTTGACAGACAATCCATTTTTAGACTCCTTGTTATTTATTAGCAGTCGGCGGCGGTGAATATCAGCGGTCGGCGATCAGCGGTTAGCGAACGACGGCGATGAATATTGGCGGACGCTCCCGCAACCGTCCAATACCGCGGCACTCTTGTTCTTAACCGAAAATCAATTATGCCGTTAGTTAGTTAGTTAGTTAGTTAGTTAGTTAGTTAGTTGGTCTTGACAAAAATGAAAAACCTTTTTTTTCGGCAATAAGTTTTATGTTGTTTAGTTCTTGCTTATCCTTTGAATAAAAAACTAATGCGTTGCCGTCTGTCCAAAGATCTCTGAAATTTGCTAAGATAAAACCACTATCGTAAAAACAATTGAATACGGTTTTTTCTTTTGCTAACTCTTTTAGACGGTAAACTATTTCTCCATCATCTTTTGCAAACACTAAATCCCCGCTACGTAATATTGAAAGTTGCTCAGGTTTGATACAATCCAAAATTGCATAGGCATATCGCAAGTTCTCTTTCGCATAGAAATCTTTCGATCTATTTACGAAAGAAATATCTTTAAATTTGTGCCATATTCCTAAATGCTTTTCGACGGCGGAAAACTCGGAATCCTTTTTCTCGCAAACAACATAGTATAGTTTAATTTGTCGTTGACGCAGTATTACGGAAATGACTTTATTGTAATTTTCAATAGCTTCTCGCTTAAAAGCATCTAAATTGGTTGCAATCCAAGCAAAGCCTTCTTTATCGCTTGCACCCATCGACAAATTAACACATTCAATACCTTTCATAATATCTGTAATGCAATTTATTGCTTTTACATATTTTTCTATCATGATGTCCCTCGCTAATAAAAATAGCGCCAACCATTAATGGCGGTTAAACTTTTAAACCAAGCATATGTTTGATTTAAAACCGCGTATTATGCGGCGGCAAAATGCTTGTATATCGATATCCTCGATAGCGACAACTCCAACCGCCGTCAAAACCGCCGTCTACCGGTAAGAATATAAGCTCGAAAAAAGCAAATTAAAAATAGTTGTTTCACCCATTCCGGTATAAGGAGTAGAGATATCAGGCAGTATAGTTTTGCAAAAATCTTCCTCTAAACAAATTAACATTTTTTCTTCCATAAAAGATTGAAGTTTTATTTCAATTTTTTTATGATCTTGAGGAATCTCTATGTTATTAACGCTCCATTCATACTCTCCGTTATCATTCTTTTTAACGCTCGTTTCCCGCGTAACATAAAAATAACAATCTAGTAATTTGCTTACATAAATATATATATCTCTCCTAATTCCGCCAATACTTTTTATAAATTCTATATCGTTATCAAGTCTATCATCGGTCTTATCTAAACTCACAATATATTCAAAACAAGGAAATTCTTTTGCGGAAAAATTTATAAAAACATATCCTTCTTTTTCAAATATTCTGCGTAATGATCGTCCGTAATTATTTTTTTTTTGTGCAAGCACAGATTTATATTTTTTATATTCATCTTCTTTAATATAATTTTTTGTGTATAAAACATATCCCTTAGGATATATACTATATAAAAAATTTATTATATCATCTCTATTCATAAAAATATCCCCCTCTGCATCACCTAATTCTAAAGCGTCCGTCCGTCAAGAATTTCCATGCTTTCTTCGCCGCTTCAATGCCTGCCCGTGCATCTTTTCTAACATCACCTACTAAAACATCTTTATATTGTCCCGGAAACTGCGTATTTTTTACATTGCCCTGAACATTCTTCAATGCCTCACTCACGGGTGGTTGCCCCACGCATCCTAGTCATACTTTGCGACGAGGTTCATCTCTATGTCAAAGATATGCGTTACATCCCCTTGCACATTCTTACGGTAGAAATACTCCGTCGTCGTTTGATTTACTTCGTCGCTCAGCGTAAAGCCGCTTAT
>JAISNN010000052.1 GCA_031276195.1 Clostridiales bacterium | reverse complement strand
ACAAAATAAAAAACTCGCTTTATTCTTGCGAAATCAGCGAGTTTGCACGGCTTTTTATATAAATAATTCAATTCTATTCGTAAATTGTTCTATCCATCTGCAGAAGTCGGGTTATATCATAATCTTTTTCCTCTGTCCAACTCTTGGGGCGCGGTACAGGTACGGGAGGAAACTTTTTTGAAAAAAGTTTCCTCCCGCATTACATTATTCAAATAAATAATACCCCCTCAAAAAAGCCTTTATTTCCCCGCCGCTTCGGCGGCTTTTTTCGCGTCGTCGATAATCTTTTGCGCGACGGCGGGCGGAGCTTCCTCATATCTTTCGAACGCCGCCGAGAATCTTCCTCTGCCTTGCGTCATCGATCTCAGGTCTGTGGCGTACTTAAACATTTCGTGTTGGGGGACTTCGGCGGTGATGACCTGTTTTCCTTTCAGCACGTCCGTGCCGTGGATACGTCCGCGGCGTTTATTGATATCGCTTATGATATCCCCGATATAACTGTCCGGGACGGTTATTTCGACCTTCATTATAGGTTCTAAGAGGGCGGGGTTCGCCTTTTCGCATCCGTCTTTAAAGGCGTTATGGGCGGCGATTTTGAACGCCATTTCGGACGAATCGACGTCGTGGTAACTTCCGTCGTACAGGACCGCCTTGATATTGACGACGGGATAGCCCGCGAGGACGCCGTTTGCCAGGCATTCGCGCAGACCTTTTTCGACGGCGGGGTGATATTGTTTCGGAACGGAGCCGCCGACGACCTCTTCTTCAAACAGGAAATCCCCGTCGGGATACGGCTCGAACCTGATCCAGCAATCGCCGTACTGCCCGTGTCCTCCCGACTGTTTTTTGTGCTTGCCTTGAACCTGCACGGTCTTTTTTATAGTTTCGCGGTACGGGACTTTCGGGTTGGTCAATTTCGCCTCCGCGCCGAATTTATTCTTTAATTTTTTACATATAATTTCCAGCTGAGTTTCGCCCATACCGAAAAGTTCTACGTCGCCCGTTTCGACGTTCTTATTGATCTTGACCGTGCAATCCTCCTCCAAAAAGCGCATAAGTCCTTGAATGACCTTTTCCTCGTCGCCCTGTTTCGCGCTCGTAACGGCGAGAGATATCATAGGCGACGGAAATTCGATCGGCGGAAAGACGAGTTTACGGATAGGATCGCAGAGCGTGTCGCCGATATTAGTATATACGAGTTTTGCGACCGCGCCGATATCGCCCGCGCTCAGGCTGTCCGCGGACTCTTGTTTTTTTCCTTTCAGGACGTACAGCGCGCCGATTTTTTCATTTTTTCCGGCGGAGGAATTATAAACGGTTTCGCCCGCGGAAATCTTTCCGGACATAACCTTAAAATACAGTAATTTCCCGACGAAAGGATCGACGACGGTTTTAAACACCTGCGCGGAAAAGGGCGCGGACGCGTCGCATTTGACGACTGTATCCTCTCCGTTTTCGTCCGCCGCCGTACTCACCTTTCTCTCGTCGGGCGCGGGGAACACGTCTACGATTTTGTCCATAAGGCTCAAAACGCCGACGTTCTTGACCGAACAGCCCGCGAATACGGGAACCAAAAGTCCGCTTTTGATCCCTTCTTTCGTGCCGTTTTTGATTTCTTCCTCCGTGAACGGCTCGCCCGCGAAAAATTTTTCGATCAATTCGTCCGAACTTTCGGCGACGGTTTCTATAAATTTGTCATAAATTTCTTTCGCTTCCGTTCTGAGGTTTTCGGGAAAAGCGATTTCGTTTCCGCCGTTGTCGTAGGCTTTTTGCGTGGGAATGTCGATATAGCCCGTCATTTTGCCGTCCGTCATAACCGGGTATTCCAAAACTCCGACGTGCGAATATTTCGCCTGAATCGCCTTGACGGTCTCTTTGAAATTTGAATTTTCCTTATCGATATGGCTGACGAAGATTATCGCGGGCATTTTCTTTTCATAGCAGAGGTCGAGCGCGAGTTCCGTCCCCACGGTCAACTGCCCCGACGCCGCGGTAACGATGACCGCCGAACCCGCGACTCTCATAGCGGACGCCTTTTCGCCCTCGAAGTCAAAAAAACCCGGAACGTCCAAAAGGTTGATTTTCACGCCGCGGTAGACCGCGTAAGCCGCGGAAAGACTGATGGAAATTTTTCGGGCGATTTCCTCCGCGTCGAAGTCCATAACGGTGTTGCCGTCCTCGACCCTGCCCGTCCTGTCTATACTTTTCGCATTAAAAAGTATCGCCTCCGCGAGAGTGGTTTTGCCCTCGCCGCTATGCCCTATAAGGGCGATGTTCCTGATGTCCTTCGTTGAAAAATTTGTCATTGAATACAATCCCGCCTTTTATTTAATTTTTTTGCCCCGCGAGGCTGCCTCACTATGCCTCTTACTATAACATATTTTACGCTCGATTTCAATACCAAAATGAAAAAAAATTAAAAAAGTTTTGAAAAATTTTGAAAAGTAAAAACGCGGGAGAAAACTTTTTTCAAAAAGTTTTTCTCCCGCTCCCTCTTTCAAAAACTTCCGCCCGTTTTTTTATTTATAAAAATATTAAGGGAGAAAACTTCTTTAAAAAATCTTTTTTTTAAAGTTTTTCACGAATAATTTTTAAATATAAAAAACTATTTTTTAAAAAAGTTTTCATCCGGCAAACTTGACAAATTTTTCATTTTTAACGAACGCGCACGTAAAGACGAATGCGGCGGCGAGTACGGCCGCGCTTCCCAAAAAGAGGTATTTGATTCCGAATCGGTCGATTGCCGCTCCGCCCGCGAGTGTCGCGATTCCGACGGAGAGGTTTTGGACGACCGCCGCGATATAGAGTCCGACGGTAACGTTTCGCGGGCGGACGATTTTATTGAGGTATTTATTATTCGCGTATATGACCAAACCGCTCCCCGCTCCCGAAACCGCCATCAAAAAGTATATCGAGAACGCGGGAGTCATAGCGTAATATGCGGCGGATTGCGCGAGCAAAAAGAGCGGCGCGGCGGCGAGCATAGCCTTATATGAAGTTTTTTTCATTCGCGAAAGTATGAAAAAGGTCAAGATTTCAAAGCCGACGCGAACCGCCGTCATTACGCCGAAGAGGTATGACGGCATTCCGCGCATATTTTGATATATGATATCGTAATTATTTACGAAGGTCAGCATCGTAAAGCAAAGCGTTTGGTATACCAAAAACATCAAATACGGCTTATTCGTCAAAAGCAAGCGGTAGTTATGCTCCTTTTTTTTGGGTTCCGCATCCAAGGCGAGCGGTTTCAACGCCGACCAACCGATGCAAAAAGCGACGTTTGCCGCCGCCGAAACGATCAAAATCGCATGGAATCCCGCCGCGTCGAACATAAACGCGCCGATTATATTCGCGAGAATATAGCCCAGCGACGAAAACGAACGGAACGACGAGAATTCTTTTCCCGTCTCGACCGCGTATACCGTGGTTACGCTGTCGATCGAGGTGTTATACGCCGCTTTCGCCGCCGACGCGGCAAAGACCGCGGCGATGATGAGCGAAAGGCGGTTCACTCCGACCATCAAAAATTCGGCGGCGATGATGAGGGCGGAGACGGTATAGACGAGGATTTTCCGTCCGCCGCTCCCATTGTCTATCATGCCGAAAAAGGGCAAAGCCGCCGCGGTAACGAGGGGCGTAAACGCCATTACCGCGCCGTATTGCAAGCCGTTATACCCCTCCGCCTTTAAAAACAGCGCGATATAAGGAAAGAACATAACGCCGATTTGATACAAAATATAGTTAAGACGGTATTTTCGCTGTTCGTTCATAGTTTTTTTGTTTATGCTCCGCTTTGCTTAGTTTTTTTTACTTGGGATCCGTTTTTGTCTTTATTTCCGCGTTACTATACCGCGTTTTTTGTCCGTTTTCACACGGTATTATGCCGCATTTTTTTATCCGTCTTTCCGCGGCACCGTACCGCGTTTTTTATCCGTTTTCACACGCTACTATACCGCGTTTTATCTCTTTATTCCCACGCTACTATACCGCATTTTCTCTCTTTATTTCCACGCCGCTATACTGCGTTTTTGCCGGTAAACTTCCCTAATTATCCTTATATTCCCCTCCGTGGGAGGGGATCAAAGGGGTGGGGCGACAGATTATAAATCTTATTTTTATACACTTGTTAAAGATATGTATTTTTGTCTTTATTTCCGCGCTACTATACCGCGTTTTTGCCGGTAAACTTCCCTAATTATCCTTATATTCCCCTCCGTGGGAGGGGATAAGGAAGCGGAGATTAAACGGAACGAATTTTGAATAGCGGATTTTTTAGATAGAAACCGAATTGTTTTTGCGGGCAATAGCATTCGCTATTGCCAAAAACACAAGACGGTTTATAACAAAAAAGACGCATTCTAAAATTTGTTCAAGTTTACTCGATGATTCCAAGGGTGGGGCGACAGATTATAAATCTTATTTTTATACACTTGTTAAAGATATGTTATTTGTCTTTATTTCCGCGCTACTATACCGCGTTTTTTGTCCGTATTTACATTAATTTTTTTGTGTTCATTTTTTTAAAAAAACGCGGATAATATTTAATTTTTATCTTCCGGGTTCACCCTTGCCGCGTCGATTATAAATTCTTTTAGGAGGCTGTTTCTTTTCGTCGTATATGTATTTTCGGTCATTCGCCTCAAATTCTCTTTTGAGCCGACTATTACGATGCCTTTTTTCGCGCGCGTAACCGCCGTATAGAGGAGATTCCTTGTCATTATCATATAGTTTCCTCCGCCCGCGACGAGGATAAGGTAATCAAATTCCGATCCTTGGCTTTTGTGGACGCTGACCGCGTATGCCAAAACCAATTCCGAGAGTTCCGCCGACGAATACACCGCGGTTTTATCGTCCTCGAAGCGCACGCGCAGCGAATTCGTATCGGGATCGACGCTCTCGACAAAGCCGATATCGCCGTTATACACGCCATCGCCCGCCGTAAACGAGCCGTCGGGGTAGTATTTGATCCATTCCAATTGATAGTTATTAGCGGTCTGCATAACCTTATCGCCGGCGCGGATTTTCGTTTCGCCCGTTAAAATTTCCTTGCCGTCTTTCGGCGGCGGATTTATGATGCTTTGAATTTTCGCGTTTAGGTTTTCCACGCCCGCAAGCCCCTTTTTCATAGGCGAGAGGATTTGAATGTCTTTTCCGTTCACCCCGAAATATTTAGGCAGGCGGTTAATCATCAAGTCCACAACGGTGTCTAAAATCTCGTCTTGTCCGCCGCGTTCCATAAAGAAAAAATCCTTATTTTTGACGTCCGTTACGGGCATTATTCCGCGGTTGATTCTGTGCGCGTTGGAGATGATCAGGCTTTCGGACTCTTGTCTGTATATATATGTCAAATAGTTGACGCTGAAAAGGCGGCTTTCTATTATATCGGAGAGGACGTTCCCCGAACCCACGGAGGGCAGTTGGTCTTTATCCCCGACCATAATTAGGCGCGTCCCCAAGCGCATCGCCTTCAACAGCGCGTTGAATATATACATATCGACCATACTCATCTCGTCGATTATGACCGTACCGTATTCCAATTTGTTATATTCGTTATAGACGAATTTCGCGCCCCCGCTTTTCACGTCGATTTCGAGCAGTCTATGAATTGTACTCGCGTCCGCGCCCGTCGCTGCGGAAAGCCTTTTTGCGGCGCGTCCCGTGGGAGCGGCGAGAACGAAACTTCCGCCGCGGTTTTTCAATATAAAAATTATCGCCTTGACGATAGTGGTTTTGCCCGTTCCGGGTCCGCCCGTGATGACCGAAACGCCGTTTTTGACGGAATTTTCGATCGCCGATTTTTGATTTTCGTGGAGAGTAACGCCGTTTATTCTTTCAAATTCGGCTATATCGTCCGCGACGTCCGAAAAGTCCGGCGTCCCCGCGTTTTGGCGAACCAAGATTCCCGCGATATTTTTTTCGGTCGCGTAGTTGACGGTCAGCATAACGGCGGTTATGCCGTCGAGTTCGTATGTCTTTAAAACGTCGGTGATGATCATACCGTCCAAAACGTCTTTTATGAGCGCGTCGAGGGAATTTTGTTCGACTTTCAAGAGTTTCGACGTATCGTCGACGAGAACGTTAAGGGGCAGATAGTTATGTCCCTGCGCCGCCGCCGCCGTTTTCAAGACGTACAAAACCGCCGCTCTGATTCTGAACGCGCCGTCCTTTTCGATTCCGATTTCCGCGGCGATTTTGTCGGCGGTCGCAAAGCCGATTCCGTCTACGTCCTCAACCAAACGGTAGGGATTTTCCCTTATCAAATCCTCCGTTTTTTCCTCATACACCTTATAAATTTTGACGGCGAGGTTGATTGAAATTCCGATCGATTGCAAAAACAAAATTTTGCTCTGCATACTTTTCAATCTTTTAAACGATTCCGAAATATCCGCCGCTTTTTTCGCGCTGATTCCCTTGACGCGCGCTAATTTATACGGCTCGAATTCGATGATTTTTAAGGTGTCGTCTTTGAATTTCTCGACGATCGAAAAGGCGGTTACGGGACCGATTCCCTTAAAAAGACCGCTTGACAGATATTTTAAAACCGCGTCCGAGGTGGCGGGCATAAAGATTTTCGCTTCGTCGACGTTGAACTGCTCGCCGAATTTTTGGTTCGTCTTATATTCGCCCTTTAAGAGAACTTCCTCACCCTCGCTGACGAACGGAAAACTCCCCACGGCAACGACCAAACGACCGTTCGCCTTGATTTCTGCGACGGTGTACCCGCTGTCGGGACTTCTGAATATTATGCGCTCAACGGTGCCGCCGATTTCCATAAATTGAGAGTTTTAGCCTTTTTTATTTTGATTTTTTTGTTTATTTGCGTATCTTTCGTATGCCGTTTTACGTACTTTTGACCCGCTTTTTCACGCCTTTTTCGCCTTATTTTCCGAGTTTTTTACCCGTTCTTTATGCCTTTTTCACGCTATTTTCGCCCGTTTTTTACGCTTTTTCCGCCCTCTTGCGCGCTATTTTTTTACGATATTTTTCATTTTTCATCCGTTTAGGGGGCTATTTTTTACATCGTTTTTTGTATTTTTATTTGCTTACGCGCGTTATTTTTTTGCTATTCTTTTATGACATTGAGTGTAATTTTTGCCGTAATTCCGGGATAAATCTTTACGTCCACATCGAAACGCCCCAGTGATTTGATGATTTCCTTTAAGGCGATTTGTTTTTTGTCGACCTTGAAACCGTTCGCGTTCAGCGCGTCGGCGATTTCTTTCGACGTAACGCTCCCGTAAATTTTTCCGTCGCCGCACCTGACTTTAACGTCTACGGCTTGATTTTTGAGTTTTTCGGCGGCGGCGAGAGCCTCCTGTTTTTCGATTTCCTTTCTTCTTTTTTCGGCGGCGATTTTTTGCCGCGCCTCGTTTAAGATCTGCGCCGAAGCCTCGACGGCAAGTTTTTTATGCAGCAAAAAATTTCTGCCGTATCCCTCGCTCACCTCGATAATATCGCCCTTTTTCCCTTGACCCTTCACGTCCGCGGTTAAAATGACTTTCATACTCTTTTTCCTCCCGATTTGAATTTGATTTTAAAAAGTAAAAACAAATATATGATAATTTTATCTATTATCTATAACGAATATATTACAATTTATAACGATTTTATCTCTTTATCCGTAACAAGTACCGTATGATTTATAACGATTTTATCTATTATTCGCAACGAATATATTACAATTTATAACGATTTATCTATTATCTATAACGAATATGTTATAATTTATAACGATTTTATCTCTTCATCCGTAACAAATGCCGTATGCTTTCTATCATATTTACTATAATATTTATATATCATACCACAATATATGTTTTTTTTCAAACAAACGGCGGCAAAAAAATAAAATTGCTATAAAAAACACAACTCGGAATAAAAAAACGTATGAATAAAATTAAAATAAACGTAAATAATATTATAAACGATATCTGAAAGGTTAAAAAAAATAATTTATCAACCGAATAAAAACTTAAAAAAGGAGCGAAAATTTATGAACGATCTAAAATGTACCACAGCAAACTGCGAACACAATATACGTTCAAACTGTACGGCGGGAATAATCAGCGTCGGAGGCAACGCGGTTTGCGGAACAAAAGTAAAACGCGAGGGCAGCGCGCTCGCCCAAAAATTCGCCGAATTGGAAGCGGCGGCGGAAATCTCCGCTGCGGAAAAAGAAAAAGTATACGTCCAATGCGACGCGGAATGTATCTATAATAAAGAACACGTATGCACCGCCGAAAAAATCCTCGTCTCAGACACCTTCTTCAATACAAAATGCGCAACCAGGCGAAAAAATTAAAAAATCACTCAACCAAAAAAAATCCCCACTCCCGGACAAATTCCTCAATATAAAACGCACATCCGGACAATAAACTAAAAAATCACTCAACCGAAAAAAATCCCCACTCCCGGACAACTTCCTCAATATAAAACGCACAACCGAAATAATGCGTTAAAAGGATAAAATTTTATAATATTTTCCGCGGTACTATACCGCGTTTTTTCCGCGCCTTTCACTCCAAAATCTCGAAATGTAAATTGAGCGTTTAAAACGGTAAACATCATTAATTCTTGCCGTTACAACCCCTTTTTCCGAAACTTTCAGTCAGTTTAGAAAAAAATGCTTTTTAAATTTTTATAGCGCATATTATATAATATGCGCTATAAAAATTTAAAAAGCATTTTTTTCTAAACTGACTGAAAGTTTCGGAAAAAGGGGTTGTAACGGCAAGAATTAATGATGTTTACCGTTTTAAACGCTCAATTTACATTTCGAGATTTTGGAGTGAAAGGCGCGGAAAAAACGCGGTATAGTACCGCGGAAAATATTATAAAATTTTATCCTTTTAACGCATTATTTCGGTTGTGCGTTTTATATTGAGGAAGTTGTCCGGGAGTGGGGATTTTTTTCGGTTGAGTGATTTTTTAGTTTATTGTCCGGATGTGCGTTTTATATTGAGGAATTTGTCCGGGAGTGGGGATTTTTTTTGGTTGAGTGATTTTTTAATTTTTTCGCCTGGTTGCGCATTTTGTATTGAAGAAGGTGTCTGAGACGAGGATTTTTTCGGCGGTGCATACGTGTTCTTTATTATAGATACATTCCGCGTCGCATTGGACGTATACTTTTTCTTTTTCCGCAGCGGAGATTTCCGCCGCCGCTTCCAATTCGGCGAATTTTTGGGCGAGCGCGCTGCCCTCGCGTTTTACTTTTGTTCCGCAAACCGCGTTGCCTCCGACGCTGATTATTCCCGCCGTACAGTTTGAACGTATATTGTGTTCGCAGTTTGCTGTGGTACATTTTAGATCGTTCATAAATTTTCGCTCCTTTTTTAAGTTTTTATTCGGTTGATAAATTATTTTTTTTAACCTTTCAGATATCGTTTATAATATTATTTACGTTTATTTTAATTTTATTCATACGTTTTTTTATTCCGAGTTGTGTTTTTTATAGCAATTTTATTTTTTTGCCGCCGTTTGTTTGAAAAAAAACATATATTGTGGTATGATATATAAATATTATAGTAAATATGATAGAAAGCATACGGCATTTGTTACGGATGAAGAGATAAAATCGTTATAAATTATAACATATTCGTTATAGATAATAGATAAATCGTTATAAATTGTAATATATTCGTTGCGAATAATAGATAAAATCGTTATAAATCATACGGTACTTGTTACGGATAAAGAGATAAAATCGTTATAAATTGTAATATATTCGTTATAGATAATAGATAAAATTATCATATATTTGTTTTTACTTTTTAAAATCAAATTCAAATCGGGAGGAAAAAGAGTATGAAAGTCATTTTAACCGCGGACGTGAAGGGTCAAGGGAAAAAGGGCGATATTATCGAGGTGAGCGAGGGATACGGCAGAAATTTTTTGCTGCATAAAAAACTTGCCGTCGAGGCTTCGGCGCAGATCTTAAACGAGGCGCGGCAAAAAATCGCCGCCGAAAAAAGAAGAAAGGAAATCGAAAAACAGGAGGCTCTCGCCGCCGCCGAAAAACTCAAAAATCAAGCCGTAGACGTTAAAGTCAGGTGCGGCGACGGAAAAATTTACGGGAGCGTTACGTCGAAAGAAATCGCCGACGCGCTGAACGCGAACGGTTTCAAGGTCGACAAAAAACAAATCGCCTTAAAGGAAATCATCAAATCACTGGGGCGTTTCGATGTGGACGTAAAGATTTATCCCGGAATTACGGCAAAAATTACACTCAATGTCATAAAAGAATAGCAAAAAAATAACGCGCGTAAGCAAATAAAAATACAAAAAACGATGTAAAAAATAGCCCCCTAAACGGATGAAAAATGAAAAATATCGTAAAAAAATAGCGCGCAAGAGGGCGGAAAAAGCGTAAAAAACGGGCGAAAATAGCGTGAAAAAGGCATAAAGAACGGGTAAAAAACTCGGAAAATAAGGCGAAAAAGGCGTGAAAAAGCGGGTCAAAAGTACGTAAAACGGCATACGAAAGATACGCAAATAAACAAAAAAATCAAAATAAAAAAGGCTAAAACTCTCAATTTATGGAAATCGGCGGCACCGTTGAGCGCATAATATTCAGAAGTCCCGACAGCGGGTACACCGTCGCAGAAATCAAGGCGAACGGTCGTTTGGTCGTTGCCGTGGGGAGTTTTCCGTTCGTCAGCGAGGGTGAGGAAGTTCTCTTAAAGGGCGAATATAAGACGAACCAAAAATTCGGCGAGCAGTTCAACGTCGACGAAGCGAAAATCTTTATGCCCGCCACCTCGGACGCGGTTTTAAAATATCTGTCAAGCGGTCTTTTTAAGGGAATCGGTCCCGTAACCGCCTTTTCGATCGTCGAGAAATTCAAAGACGACACCTTAAAAATCATCGAATTCGAGCCGTATAAATTAGCGCGCGTCAAGGGAATCAGCGCGAAAAAAGCGGCGGATATTTCGGAATCGTTTAAAAGATTGAAAAGTATGCAGAGCAAAATTTTGTTTTTGCAATCGATCGGAATTTCAATCAACCTCGCCGTCAAAATTTATAAGGTGTATGAGGAAAAAACGGAGGATTTGATAAGGGAAAATCCCTACCGTTTGGTTGAGGACGTAGACGGAATCGGCTTTGCGACCGCCGACAAAATCGCCGCGGAAATCGGAATCGAAAAGGACGGCGCGTTCAGAATCAGAGCGGCGGTTTTGTACGTCTTGAAAACGGCGGCGGCGGCGCAGGGACATAACTATCTGCCCCTTAACGTTCTCGTCGACGATACGTCGAAACTCTTGAAAGTCGAACAAAATTCCCTCGACGCGCTCATAAAAGACGTTTTGGACGGTATGATCATCACCGACGTTTTAAAGACATACGAACTCGACGGCATAACCGCCGTTATGCTGACCGTCAACTACGCGACCGAAAAAAATATCGCGGGAATCTTGGTTCGCCAAAACGCGGGGACGCCGGACTTTTCGGACGTCGCGGACGATATAGCCGAATTTGAAAGAATAAACGGCGTTACTCTCCACGAAAATCAAAAATCGGCGATCGAAAATTCCGTCAAAAACGGCGTTTCGGTCATCACGGGCGGACCCGGAACGGGCAAAACCACTATCGTCAAGGCGATAATTTTTATATTGAAAAACCGCGGCGGAAGTTTCGTTCTCGCCGCTCCCACGGGACGCGCCGCAAAAAGGCTTTCCGCAGCGACGGGCGCGGACGCGAGTACAATTCATAGACTGCTCGAAATCGACGTGAAAAGCGGGGGCGCGAAATTCGTCTATAACGAATATAACAAATTGGAATACGGTACGGTCATAATCGACGAGATGAGTATGGTCGATATGTATATATTCAACGCGCTGTTGAAGGCGATGCGCTTGGGGACGCGCCTAATTATGGTCGGGGATAAAGACCAACTGCCCTCCGTGGGTTCGGGGAACGTCCTCTCCGATATAATAGAAAGCCGCCTTTTCAGCGTCAACTATTTGACATATATATACAGACAAGAGTCCGAAAGCCTGATCATCTCCAACGCGCACAGAATCAACCGCGGAATAATGCCCGTAACGGACGTCAAAAATAAGGATTTTTTCTTTATGGAACGCGGCGGACAAGACGAGATTTTAGACACCGTTGTGGACTTGATGATTAACCGCCTGCCTA
Source organism: Clostridiales bacterium (assembly GCA_031276195.1). Classification (GTDB taxonomy): domain Bacteria; phylum Bacillota; class Clostridia; order Christensenellales; family JAISNN01; genus JAISNN01. Next base: position 5,170 of record JAISNN010000052.1, on the reverse strand, counting down.
AATATTTCGGGGTGAACGGAAAAGACATTCAAATCCTCTCGCCTATGAAAAAGGGGCTTGCGGGCGTGGAAAACCTAAACGCGAAAATTCAAAGCATCATAAATCCGCCGCCGAAAGACGGCAAGGAAATTTTAACGGGCGAAACGAAAATCCGCGCCGGCGATAAGGTTATGCAGACCGCTAATAACTATCAATTGGAATGGATCAAATACTACCCCGACGGCTCGTTTACGGCGGGCGATGGCGTGTATAACGGCGATATCGGCTTTGTCGAGAGCGTCGATCCCGATACGAATTCGCTGCGCGTGCGCTTCGAGGACGATAAAACCGCGGTGTATTCGTCGGCGGAACTCTCGGAATTGGTTTTGGCATACGCGGTCAGCGTCCACAAAAGCCAAGGATCGGAATTTGATTACCTTATCCTCGTCGCGGGCGGAGGAAACTATATGATAATGACAAGGAATCTCCTCTATACGGCGGTTACGCGCGCGAAAAAAGGCATCGTAATAGTCGGCTCAAAAGAGAATTTGAGGCGAATGACCGAAAATACATATACGACGAAAAGAAACAGCCTCCTAAAAGAATTTATAATCGACGCGGCAAGGGTGAACCCGGAAGATAAAAATTAAATATTATCCGCGTTTTTTTAAAAAAATGAACACAAAAAAATTAATGTAAATACGGACAAAAAACGCGGTATAGTAGCGCGGAAATAAAGACAAATAACATATCTTTAACAAGTGTATAAAAATAAGATTTATAATCTGTCGCCCCACCCTTGGAATCATCGAGTAAACTTGAACAAATTTTAGAATGCGTCTTTTTTGTTATAAACCGTCTTGTGTTTTTGGCAATAGCGAATGCTATTGCCCGCAAAAACAATTCGGTTTCTATCTAAAAAATCCGCTATTCAAAATTCGTTCCGTTTAATCTCCGCTTCCTTATCCCCTCCCACGGAGGGGAATATAAGGATAATTAGGGAAGTTTACCGGCAAAAACGCGGTATAGTAGCGCGGAAATAAAGACAAAAATACATATCTTTAACAAGTGTATAAAAATAAGATTTATAATCTGTCGCCCCACCCCTTTGATCCCCTCCCACGGAGGGGAATATAAGGATAATTAGGGAAGTTTACCGGCAAAAACGCAGTATAGCGGCGTGGAAATAAAGAGAGAAAATGCGGTATAGTAGCGTGGGAATAAAGAGATAAAACGCGGTATAGTAGCGTGTGAAAACGGATAAAAAACGCGGTACGGTGCCGCGGAAAGACGGATAAAAAAATGCGGCATAATACCGTGTGAAAACGGACAAAAAACGCGGTATAGTAACGCGGAAATAAAGACAAAAACGGATCCCAAGTAAAAAAAACTAAGCAAAGCGGAGCATAAACAAAAAAACTATGAACGAACAGCGAAAATACCGTCTTAACTATATTTTGTATCAAATCGGCGTTATGTTCTTTCCTTATATCGCGCTGTTTTTAAAGGCGGAGGGGTATAACGGCTTGCAATACGGCGCGGTAATGGCGTTTACGCCCCTCGTTACCGCGGCGGCTTTGCCCTTTTTCGGCATGATAGACAATGGGAGCGGCGGACGGAAAATCCTCGTCTATACCGTCTCCGCCCTCATCATCGCCGCCGAATTTTTGATGGTCGGAGTGAACCGCCTTTCGCTCATCATCGCCGCGGTCTTTGCCGCGTCGGCGGCGAAAGCGGCGTATAACACCTCGATCGACAGCGTAACCACGGTATACGCGGTCGAGACGGGAAAAGAATTCTCGTCGTTCCGTTCGTTTTCGTCGCTGGGCTATATTCTCGCGAATATAATCGGCGCGTTTATGTTCGACGCGGCGGGATTCCATGCGATTTTGATCGTTTCGGCGGCGGCAAACGTCGCTTTTTGCATCGGTTGGTCGGCGTTGAAACCGCTCGCCTTGGATGCGGAACCCAAAAAAAAGGAGCATAACTACCGCTTGCTTTTGACGAATAAGCCGTATTTGATGTTTTTGGTATACCAAACGCTTTGCTTTACGATGCTGACCTTCGTAAATAATTACGATATCATATATCAAAATATGCGCGGAATGCCGTCATACCTCTTCGGCGTAATGACGGCGGTTCGCGTCGGCTTTGAAATCTTGACCTTTTTCATACTTTCGCGAATGAAAAAAACTTCATATAAGGCTATGCTCGCCGCCGCGCCGCTCTTTTTGCTCGCGCAATCCGCCGCATATTACGCTATGACTCCCGCGTTCTCGATATACTTTTTGATGGCGGTTTCGGGAGCGGGGAGCGGTTTGGTCATATACGCGAATAATAAATACCTCAATAAAATCGTCCGCCCGCGAAACGTTACCGTCGGACTCTATATCGCGGCGGTCGTCCAAAACCTCTCCGTCGGAATCGCGACACTCGCGGGCGGAGCGGCAATCGACCGATTCGGAATCAAATACCTCTTTTTGGGAAGCGCGGCCGTACTCGCCGCCGCATTCGTCTTTACGTGCGCGTTCGTTAAAAATGAAAAATTTGTCAAGTTTGCCGGATGAAAACTTTTTTAAAAAATAGTTTTTTATATTTAAAAATTATTCGTGAAAAACTTTAAAAAAAAGATTTTTTAAAGAAGTTTTCTCCCTTAATATTTTTATAAATAAAAAAACGGGCGGAAGTTTTTGAAAGAGGGAGCGGGAGAAAAACTTTTTGAAAAAAGTTTTCTCCCGCGTTTTTACTTTTCAAAATTTTTCAAAACTTTTTTAATTTTTTTTCATTTTGGTATTGAAATCGAGCGTAAAATATGTTATAGTAAGAGGCATAGTGAGGCAGCCTCGCGGGGCAAAAAAATTAAATAAAAGGCGGGATTGTATTCAATGACAAATTTTTCAACGAAGGACATCAGGAACATCGCCCTTATAGGGCATAGCGGCGAGGGCAAAACCACTCTCGCGGAGGCGATACTTTTTAATGCGAAAAGTATAGACAGGACGGGCAGGGTCGAGGACGGCAACACCGTTATGGACTTCGACGCGGAGGAAATCGCCCGAAAAATTTCCATCAGTCTTTCCGCGGCTTACGCGGTCTACCGCGGCGTGAAAATCAACCTTTTGGACGTTCCGGGTTTTTTTGACTTCGAGGGCGAAAAGGCGTCCGCTATGAGAGTCGCGGGTTCGGCGGTCATCGTTACCGCGGCGTCGGGGCAGTTGACCGTGGGGACGGAACTCGCGCTCGACCTCTGCTATGAAAAGAAAATGCCCGCGATAATCTTCGTCAGCCATATCGATAAGGAAAATTCAAATTTCAAAGAGACCGTCAAGGCGATTCAGGCGAAATATTCGCACGTCGGAGTTTTGGAATACCCGGTTATGACGGACGGCAAAATGACGGGCTATATCGACATTCCCACGCAAAAAGCCTACGACAACGGCGGAAACGAAATCGCTTTTCCCGAAAACCTCAGAACGGAAGCGAAAGAAATTTATGACAAATTTATAGAAACCGTCGCCGAAAGTTCGGACGAATTGATCGAAAAATTTTTCGCGGGCGAGCCGTTCACGGAGGAAGAAATCAAAAACGGCACGAAAGAAGGGATCAAAAGCGGACTTTTGGTTCCCGTATTCGCGGGCTGTTCGGTCAAGAACGTCGGCGTTTTGAGCCTTATGGACAAAATCGTAGACGTGTTCCCCGCGCCCGACGAGAGAAAGGTGAGTACGGCGGCGGACGAAAACGGAGAGGATACAGTCGTCAAATGCGACGCGTCCGCGCCCTTTTCCGCGCAGGTGTTTAAAACCGTCGTCGATCCTTTCGTCGGGAAATTACTGTATTTTAAGGTTATGTCCGGAAAGATTTCCGCGGGCGAAACCGTTTATAATTCCTCCGCCGGAAAAAATGAAAAAATCGGCGCGCTGTACGTCCTGAAAGGAAAAAAACAAGAGTCCGCGGACAGCCTGAGCGCGGGCGATATCGGCGCGGTCGCAAAACTCGTATATACTAATATCGGCGACACGCTCTGCGATCCTATCCGTAAACTCGTCTTTCCGCCGATCGAATTTCCGTCGCCTATGATATCTCTCGCCGTTACGAGCGCGAAACAGGGCGACGAGGAAAAGGTCATTCAAGGACTTATGCGCTTTTTGGAGGAGGATTGCACGGTCAAGATCAATAAGAACGTCGAAACGGGCGACGTAGAACTTTTCGGTATGGGCGAAACTCAGCTGGAAATTATATGTAAAAAATTAAAGAATAAATTCGGCGCGGAGGCGAAATTGACCAACCCGAAAGTCCCGTACCGCGAAACTATAAAAAAGACCGTGCAGGTTCAAGGCAAGCACAAAAAACAGTCGGGAGGACACGGGCAGTACGGCGATTGCTGGATCAGGTTCGAGCCGTATCCCGACGGGGATTTCCTGTTTGAAGAAGAGGTCGTCGGCGGCTCCGTTCCGAAACAATATCACCCCGCCGTCGAAAAAGGTCTGCGCGAATGCCTGGCAAACGGCGTCCTCGCGGGCTATCCCGTCGTCAATATCAAGGCGGTCCTGTACGACGGAAGTTACCACGACGTCGATTCGTCCGAAATGGCGTTCAAAATCGCCGCCCATAACGCCTTTAAAGACGGATGCGAAAAGGCGAACCCCGCCCTCTTAGAACCTATAATGAAGGTCGAAATAACCGTCCCGGACAGTTATATCGGGGATATCATAAGCGATATCAATAAACGCCGCGGACGTATCCACGGCACGGACGTGCTGAAAGGAAAACAGGTCATCACCGCCGAAGTCCCCCAACACGAAATGTTTAAGTACGCCACAGACCTGAGATCGATGACGCAAGGCAGAGGAAGATTCTCGGCGGCGTTCGAAAGATATGAGGAAGCTCCGCCCGCCGTCGCGCAAAAGATTATCGACGACGCGAAAAAAGCCGCCGAAGCGGCGGGGAAATAAAGGCTTTTTTGAGGGGGTATTATTTATTTGAATAATGTAATGCGGGAGGAAACTTTTTTCAAAAAAGTTTCCTCCCGTACCTGTACCGCGCCCCAAGAGTTGGACAGAGGAAAAAGATTATGATATAACCCGACTTCTGCAGATGGATAGAACAATTTACGAATAGAATTGAATTATTTATATAAAAAGCCGTGCAAACTCGCTGATTTCGCAAGAATAAAGCGAGTTTTTTATTTTGT
>JAISNN010000070.1 GCA_031276195.1 Clostridiales bacterium | reverse complement strand
GGGTAAAAAAATGCCCGTAACGCTTGACGAATTCCGCAAAATGAAGTATAATGATAGTAATAAGTTTTACAGATTGACGGGATATAAAAAGGCGTTGGGTAAAGAACCTCCCGACATACTCGATGATATAAACTTTGACGAATACGAAAAAGTCGGGATGCGGATAGAAAAGGAACTCGTCGGGTTAAAGACGACGGACGGCGTAGAGGTCAAGGGCTTTGTCAATCACTTCATAGACCGCTTAATCGGACAAACACCGGCGGGAACGCCTATTAAACACAAGCGTGAGGGCGTAACGATAGACGAGGTGAAAGAGTGTATACTTAACGGCACACGAACGGCAACCGTAAGAATAGACAAAAAAACGGGCGAAAGAAGTATGACATATCAAATGGAAAAGTTTCAATTCGCAATTAACCCCGACACGGGATACTTGATACAAACTAACAGGAGGTAAGATAATGATATTATCGGATGAAGCGAAAAAGTTTTTAGACGAATCGCCTTATGATTTTCAAGAATTGATTGATAAAGATGACGTTACGGGAATTCTTGATTTATTGAATGATATAACTATTGAACATATGGACGAGGAATATTACCCGACACCATATGGTGATAAGGCGCAAGAGGTATTAGACGAAATCTATTACGATAACCGCGTGGCTAACGCTCAAAAGTAATTACTTTTGCAATTACAATTTTGCAGACGTCTGCAAAACTCCGTACGGAGCGGCGTAAATCGGTATAAAACTTAATAAAAAAAGCACAGAGGGCAACTCCGAAAGGGGGTTGTCCTTTTTGTATACAAAAAAATCTAAAAAGGAGGTGGAAAGGAATGCGAATAGCGGAGGAAATCAACTTTGACGAATTAATGGAAGTAACAGCTGTCGAGACAAACCGCATCCATTTTGATGCCGATAATTCCTTCGATTTGCAGCGCTTCAAACAGTCGCTTCAATACCCCGCTTTTGCTCCGGCGATTCATGCGAATATAGACGGTATGCCATTTTCCATAGGATTTCGGCAACGCTCTCCGCTTGCAAGCATTTTCCGCGGCATACAGAATTGCATTAACCGACCGGTAATTGCTCATGCTCGCATTCCCGCGCTGACGCGGCAAATACGGGATCGGTCATAATGTCCGTATTATCAAACTCTAAACATGCTCGCATTCCCGCGCTGACGCGGCAAATACGGGGCGATTTTCGCAAATTGCGTTATCGTTATTTCCATAAAAAATATTACACCGCACTTTTTACCCATTGTCAACATTAGTGTGAACGGACTCTAAATATTGTTGCATTAGCAATTGCAATTCAGGAAAATAACAAAAATGAATTTTTTTTACAAAACGCGGTTTTTGGTTTGACAACGGCGCAGCGTTTAGGGTATAATTATTTTTTGATGAGATATAAAAGGAGAAACGAATGAGATTTTTACGTAGTTTAAAGGAGGTTTTCTTGTCGTCGTTGCCGCTGGTTGCGGTGATGGTCGCCGTGTGCGTTTTTATGCGGCGGATGAGCGATCAAGAACTTTTGAAACTCTTTATAGGCTACGTTTTGGTCGTCGTGGGGCAAACCTTTTTTCTCGTCGGCTTGGATTCCAGCATTATGCCCATCGGAAAATTAGTCGGTGGTTCGCTTTCAAAGTTAAAAAAGGTCGTTTACATAGTTTTGTTCGGATTTTTGTTCGGGCTTTTGGCGACGGTCGCCGAACCCGCGCTGGCGGTTTTGGGGATTCAGGTTCACGCGATCAACGGCGAGATCGACAAGACGCTTTTCGTGTGGGTTTTGAGCGCGGGAGTGGGCGCGGCGGTGGCTTTGGCGATGTTCCGCGTCATAAAGAATATAAATATAAAGGTCGTTTTCGCCGTCTTTTACGTTATCGTTTTCGCCGTGGTCTTTGTCGTTCCCGATCAGTTTGTCTCGCTTGCTTTCGACGGGAGCGGCGCGACGACGGGCGATGTTTCGGTTCCGTTTATCCTCGCACTGGGGCTGGGCGTTTCGACGACGATGAGCAAGGCGAAGACCAACGACGAGAGTTTCGGAATCATCGGAATCGCGTCGATAGGGCCTATTCTCGCGGTGTTTTTATACGGCATAATCTTAGGGAACGCGCCCGGACAGTCTCTGCAAAAATACGACGCGGGCGGCGCGTCCGAATTTCTCGACATAGCCTTCGGCAATTTCGGCGACGTCGCGCTGGCGATAGTTCCCGTCATCGTCATATTCGTCATATTCCAACTGTTCTTTATAAAATTGACAAAAAAACAATTGGGCAAGATTTTGATCTGCGCGCTGGTCGTCTATATCGGTCTGCATATCTTTTTGACGGGTGTGGACTACGGCTTCGCTCTGGCGGGAATGCACATCGGAAAAACGTTTATGGACGCTTCCGCGCCGTGGCTTAGGTGGCTGCTGCTGCCCGTGGGATTTTTGCTGGGTTTCGCGATCACTTTGAGCGAACCCGCGGTTACCGTACTCGGCGAACAGGTGGAGGGCATCACGAACGGTTACATAAAAAAAATGACGATGAGAATGACGCTCGCTTTCGGTATCGGACTCGCCGCGCTGCTGTCGCTTTTGAAAATATTGACGGATATAAATATCCTTTGGTTTTTGGTTCCGCTGTACGCCGCCGCTTTGATCCTTATGATCTTTACTCCGAAACTTTTCGTCGGCTTGGCGTTCGACTCGGGCGGCGTAACGGGAGGGGCGATTACGTCGGCATTTTTGACGCCGCTGACTCTCGGGGTCAGCGCGGAACTTTTTCAAGGTCCTTTTTCCGGCTTCGGAATGATCGCGTTTATCTCCGTTACGCCCCTTATAGCCGTTCAAACTCTCGGAATAATCTATTCGCTCAAATTGAAAAAATTGAAAGAAAGCGCGGAGACGGAAACGGAAGTGTTCGGCGAATCCGCCGCGCCGGCGGTCGGAACGAACGCGGTCGGAGAGCCTGCAATCACGCTCTCAGAGGGCGGCGCGGAGGGCGTTACATTGGAGAACGCCGATATAAAGACGGACGAAACGGGGGAGGAATCTCTCGCGGAGGAGTTGGACAAATTGAGCGGGTTATACTAAAACGCGTTTTGACGAAACAAAATAACGGAGTTTCTTATCCGGTAATCCGCGCCTTTAAAAATCCGTATGCGCGGAGAAAAGGCGTAAATTTTTGCCGAAATAAATTTATATGATTTATAAAATCCGTATACGTAAAGTAAAACAAGCCGATATAATGTATAAAAAATCCGTAACAAGTCATTTAAAAAAAGGAAGTAACGTATGTTAAACGATGATATCTCTTTTTTGGTCGTAATCGGCGAAAGAAAACTCAAAGAAAGTTTTATCGTAAGTCTTGCGGAGGTCGGCGCGACGGTTTTTAACGTCGTTTACGGCAGGGGATTTGTCAAAAGCAACGACTTTTTGGCGGCTTTCGGGATCGTTCACGAGAATAATAAGGTCGTCGTAACTTGCTTGATCAAAAAAAGCGCGCTGGACGACGCTTTCGCAATGCTGAATAACCGGTTTAATTTTGATAAACCGAATACGGGGATAGCGTTTACAATTCACGTCGATTCATTGAAATATTAACCGCCGAAACGCTAAAAAATCCGAAAGGTAAAAAGGTTAAGTATTATTGCCGGAGAAGTTCTAAGAAAGGCGCGGTTTTGAAATACTAAAATCTAAAATGCAAAAATATTAAGATCTAACAGCCGAAGAAATTCTAAGAAAAAAGCGGTTTTGGAATACTAAAAAAATTGAAAACGACAAAAAAAATAAAACAAAAAATCAAAATAAAACAAACAAAATAACAAAGTAAAAAAGTAAAAAATCAAAATAAAACGTTTCAATCAAAAAAAATTTATTATAAGGTGAGAAAAATGAACGAACAATCCGAAGAGATAAAAGCCCTATTTATAATCGTAAACGCGGGTTTCAGCGTCGACGCCGTTGAAATCGCCAGAAAATGCGGCGCGAAAGGCGCGACAATCCTAAACGCAAGGGGAACGGCGGGTTCGCAGTATAAACTTTTCGGCATAAATTACGAACCGGAAAAGGAAATGATCCTAAGCCTCGTTACCGACGACGTCGCGAAAAAAATTATGAGCGCGGTTCACGAAAAAACGGGAATAAAAACCGACGCGCACGGGATTTGTTTTTCTATGCCCGTCGAAAGAATGACCTTGTTGAACAAAAATAACGGCGCGGACGGACAATAAATTTATGCGGCGCGGACATTGTTTTTGGCGATTCCGAATGTTTGAGCGAAAGTTTATAGCGGCTTGTTTTTATGATGTGAAAACGTAATTTTTTAGAATGCCGAATATCTATGAATAAACTACGGCGCGGACGGACAATAAATTTATGCGGCGCGGACATTGTTTTTGGTGATACCGAATGTTTGAGCGAAAGTTTATAGCGGCTTGTTTTTTATGATGTGAAAACGTAATTTTTTTAGAATGCCGAATGTCTATGAATAAACTACGGCGCGTTATTTTGTAGACGCGGAACATAATTTTTTTTATAATGCCGCCGTATCTGCCGCTTTTTTTAAAATTGCAAAAACTTTATCAAAAAACATCGAAAATTCTTTGAAAAATGTTTGATTAAATCTGAAAAATATTATATAATAAAACGAGCGGTTTTAAAAAACTCGCGCTTCACTTTTTTTACGGAGGGGTATCGAAGCGGTCATAACGGGACTGACTCGAAATCAGTTTGGGGGCAACCTCACGCGGGTTCGAATCCCGCCCCCTCCGCCACATCAACATAGCCGAAAGCCGCGCGCCTTTTATATGCCGCGGCTCTTTTGTTAGGTATTTTTTTTAAGCGGTCAACGGCGTGTAAGTTTTTTAGTTCGCATTACAAGAAAGTTATGTTTTTTTAGTTCGCATTACAAAAAAAGTCAAGGAGCAAAAACAAAAAATATGAAAAAAATCATAAACAAAAACGGAATCGATTTCGTAATAAACGAAAATAAACTTACGTGGACCGTGGTCAAAACTTTTAATCCGGCGGAAAATTTCTGCATAGAAGTTAGATATAAAATATCAAAGACGGATTATGCGGCGTTGGAAGATTTGGAAGCGTATATAATGTCGGACAAGATGTTTTAGAGACGTTGCGCGTAACGGAAAATTAGTATAGAATGAAAATTTCGGCGGCGTTTATTTGCCGATAAAAAAAATAAAATCGCTTTTACGGAGGAGCAAAACGATGAAAAAAACGGTTGTAATTTTATTATGTACGATCTTTTTAGCGGTTACGGCGTACGGGTGCGTTAGTCTTTTGGTTGTTCCGCAAGATGACGGTTTCGAGTTGAGTTATTTTATATCGGATTTTGAGGCTGTTTCGGAGGGGAAAATTGAGATAAAAGCGGAATTAAAGAACAAAAGGGCTTTGGTTTCCGTCGTACATTATAGCGGCGGATTAATCGGCGCGTCCGTGAGAAGGACGGGCGAGCCTTTTGAACCCATAACGGTTTTGGACGGCAAGGCGGAGATTTTTTTACCTTTCCAAAGTGTGAAAAAAACGATTAAAGCCGAGTTTTCTCCCGAGGACGGCGAGTATATTTTGGACGTTTTTTCGTATATTTCGATCGGCGGCAAGCAAATCGTTTTGCATAAACAAGCGCACGTTATACTTGCGGACGGGAATTTGGAGACGGTAAAATAGAATGCCGTATAACAAAAATGCCGTATAAAAAATTATCGGAGAATATTTTGGATATAGATAAAATAAAGGAACAATTTAACAATATAGCGCAAAACTATGACGGTCATAGGAAATGCTTTATTCCTTGCTTTGATGATTTTTATACTCGTTCCGTTTCATTGTTAAAATTTTATAACGATAATTTTAAAAACATTGTGGATTTAGGCTGCGGAACGGGATTATTGACGATGGAAATTTACAAATTATATAATAACGCGCGTTATACTTTAATAGACGTTTCCGGCGATATGTTGAAAATAGCGAAAGAAAGGTTCCGCGGACTAAATAATTTCGAGTTCATCGAAGAAAATTACGCGAAAAATATTCCGGCGGAGAATTGCGATTTAATATGTTCCGCGTTGTCGATACATCATTTGGAAAACGGCGATAAGATAAAATTATACAAAAATATTTATGAAGCGTTGGGTGAAAACGGTTGTTTTATATGCTTGGATCAGTTTATCGGAGGATCGAAGGACATAAATAATTTGTACGACGAGTGGTGGCATAGTTATATAGACAAAAGCGGAATAAAACCGGAAGAAAAAGCGGCTTGGATAGAACGTAAAAAATTAGATAGAGAAAATACCGTAGACGAAACGATTGCTATGTTGAAAAACGGCGGCTTTACGAATGCGGAATGTATATATAATTTTATGAAATTCGGGGTAATAATGGCGATTAAATAACGTTTTTTGCGGCGGGCGCAAAGATAAAAATGCTATGCGGAATAATTCGGGCGTTTTTGACGCAAATTATTTATATGAAAAGGAACGGCATAAGAATCAAACCTATATTACACCTTTTAATAACCGTCGTTACGGCGGCTTTTTGTTTGGTATATTCGGCGGCGGCTTTAAGTTTTTTTGACGGCGCGCGCGCGGAATGTAAGGCTTTAAGCCGCCGCGGAACGGAAACCGAACGGACGGCAAGCGATTTTGTTATAAAAAACTACGGGAAAAGCGAACGTACGGCGGGCGATATAAGTGCGGAAAATTATAGTCAAAGCGAGCGAATGGCGAGTGATATAAATAAGGAAAATTATGGTCAAAGCGAACGTGCGGCGGGTGATTCCGTTATCGAAAGCAACACCGAAAACGGGCGCGCGCCATATGTTAAAGACGGAAACGACCCCGCCGGAAAATATGAAAAAAAGAAAAATGAAGCCGCCGGAAAATATGAAAAAAACGGCGGTATAGATCTGCCGATTTTGATGTATCACAGTACCTTCCCGAAGGACATCGGGCAATACAATATTTACCCGTCGGTTTTTGAAAAAGACCTCGCATATCTCAAAAAAAACGGCTATACGGCAATCGATGTAAAGGATCTCATCGATTGGAAAAACGGCGCGTTCAAAATGCCCGGAAAGTCCGTTATGATCACCCTCGACGACGGCTATCTGACCAACTATTATTACGCCTATCCGCTCATGAAAAAATACGGAATGAAGGGCGTGATGTCCGTCGTCGGTTCGCTGATCGACGAAAATTATCGGGCGGGAAGCAAGAATACCGCCGCGCACGTCAACTATGAACAAATCGCCGAAATGCACAAAAGCGGCTTTATGGAAATCCAAAATCACACCTACGGTCTGCATAAAAATACAAAGGACAAAAAAGGATTGAGAAAAATGCGGGGAGAAAGTTATAAAAACTATAAGGAGAGGCTGTCGAAAGACCTTTTGCGGCTCAACGAAAGCCTCGAATCGCATACGGGGATTCGCTGCCGCGCGGTGGCTTTTCCCTTCGGGGTGTATTCGAAGGAGACGGTCGAAATAATCGACGGCTTGGGCTTCAAGGTGTCGTTTACCTGCGCGGCGGGAATAAATTATATACAAAAAGAGGGCGGTTTGCACCTCCTGAAAAGAATCAACCGTCAAGGGGGAATTCCGACCGAAAAGTTTTTTAAACAATACGGGATGGAATGATTGCGGGACCTTTCGGCATTAGGCGGCGGCGGAATGTTTTTTAAAATCCCGATCAAAAAGTTTTTTGACAAACGGGATTTTTCCAACGGAATAAAACGGTTGCCGTGATATTTTCCAAACGGCGGCGGAAAATTAAAAAATGAAAAAAAATCGCGGACGGTCAATGGACAAAACGCGGTTTTTTTGGTATAATAAAACTATTCGGACTTATGCAAACGCCGTTTATGGTATAAAAAGGGGGGCTTAGCGTTGAAATTCAAACTTTCGCAAAATATCGAATATAACCAAGCCTTTTTTTACGAGATAAAAGACGGCGTATATTTAAATTTTTTGAAATTTGCGTTCGGGAACAGCGATATGATTTCTCTTTGCGCAAGCCGCGCGAGTTTGGAAAAAGCCCTCCGTATCGCGGAAAAGTACGGGAAACCTATAATAAACGACATAATAGACTCCGAAATAACCGACAAAACACATTGCTCTATATACCGCGGCGGCGGAATTCCCGTTTTTTATTTCCGTCTGAGCGAAGCCGTGAAAGATTTTTTAAATGCGAAAAAGTCTTTGTTTGAATATGAATGTAACGGATCGGATTGGCTTGACGATTTGGTTTTTTACGAAAAGGGCGTTTGCCGGCTTTCAACCTGCACGCACGAGGGTTTTATCGGAATCGATATTGAAAAGTTAAAAGCGTTTTAAAAAGCGTTCGGCAATAGATGTAGTAACGGATGGAATTATGTATAAATACGTTATTTTTTAGAGCGGAATTTCCGCGGTACTATACCGCGGAAAACGTTATATTAATTGTTGCCGATACGGAGGAATTTATAGTCGATTCGCTTTTAAAGGCGAAACGCCCGCCGACTCGAAAATTACGTTTTATAAGACGATAAAGGAACTTGAAAACAGACTTTAACCGTCAAACGAATACAAGAAAATTGCCTTGAACTAATTCGTTGTATCCGGTACAAAATCGGCGGAATTATATTCACGATGGAATACGGCAAGCCGGAATCGGACTATTTTATTTGATTTTTTACTGCCGCTTATTTAATTTTCCGCTGCCGCTCATTTGATTTTCCGCTGCCGCTTATTTGATTTGATGCTGTGTTTATTTAATTTTCCGCTATTTCTTTTTTAATATTTTCCAAGAGCCGGTTTTGTCGCTTCCGATTCTTTCGATATATCCGTTTTCTTTTAGGTTTTTTAATTGTCTTTTGACCGTCGCGGTCCCTTTTTTGAGTTTTTCCGCGAGCAGTACGGCGGTGATTTTTTCATTTTTTTCAATCAACTTTAATACGGCGCGATTTAGGGTATCTTTTCGGGTTGTCTTTTTTGTGTTATTTCGGGCGGTATTTTTGTCTTTTTTGATATTGTTTTTAGTATGTTTTTTGCTTTTTGCGGAACTATTCACGGTTTTTGCGGCGTTTACGGTATTATTTTTAGATTTTAGAGTATCATTTTTGTTTTTTGCGGCGGTATTTACGGCATCATTTATTACACCGTTTAGAGTATCATTTATATTCTTATTTAGAGTATCGTTTTCCGAATTGTTTATGCTATCATTTAGAGTATCATTTATATTTTTATTTAGAGTATCGTTTTCCGAATTGTTTATGCTATTGTTCAGAGTATCGTTTATATCTTTATTCAGAGTTTTGTTTTCCGTATTGCCGATAGGGATTTTTAATTCTCTGTTTTTCAATTCAAATTTTCCGCCGAGCAATAAATTCGCGAAGAAACGGTTTAAATATTCAAAGGTTGCGAACGTTTTACGCTCATAGTCGTTATAATTCGTCCGCACGAGGGCATTACGGAAATACCAAGAGTTTCCGGCGAACAAATCGTTCTCGACCGTGAAGCCGAACGTCCGCAAATATTTGATTGCAAAAACCGCCGTCGTCCGCGTATTGCCCTCGCCGAACGCGTGAATTTGCCAAATCCCGGAGATGAATTTAGCGATACGGAAGGCGATCTCCCGTTTGTCGAGTCCTTTGTAATCGAAGGCTTTTTCGATACCGAAATCATATTCCAGCGCGGCGCGGATACTGTCCGCGCTCGCGTAGTAAACCGTCGCTCCGTTCAAGACCCATTCGTCTTTTGAAATGTTGTAAGCGCGGATTTGCCCCGCGAGCGGATAAATGCCCGTAAAGAGCCTTTTGTGAATGGTTATATATTCGGCGGGCGAAAACGAAAAAGTCTTTTCGCTTAAAATTTCGGCGATTCGGGCGGAAACTTTGTCGGCTTCTTCGGTGCGGTCGTCCGCGCTTTTCGCGGACGTTTCTTTGTAATATCCGTTCAAGCGATCCTTTACTTCGCTGAAAGAAATCTTGCCGTCGATGTTTTCCTTCGCGGTTTCGATCAAGTACGCGCTCGGCGTCAGACCGTCCACACCCTGCAAACCGATCGCCGCTTGCCAAATTTCGCTTTTTTCCTTTTTTTTCGGCTCGCCGAGTTTTTTGTATTCCTCAAAATTGTCCATTTTTCCGCACCTTTAATTTTTTGAATTTCAGACCGTGCCGCGCTAATTAAACTTTCGATCCATACGGTATATGAATTTAATATCGAACGGAGTATCGTTTTAGTGTTTATATTGCGTTGAATAGAGTATCATTTTTATGATTTATATCGCCTCAAATACGGCATCAAATAGAGTATCAAATACAGTATCAAATACGGTATCAAATACGGTATCAAATAGAGTATCAAATAGAGTATCAAATAGAGTATCAAATACGGTATCAAATACAGTATCAAATACAGTATCAAATACAGTATCAAATACAGTATCATTTTTACCCTTTATATTATATCATATACGGTATCATTTTGCAATTTATTTTACACTCTTTTTTGAGAAATTTTTAAATTTAAAGCCGTGCATAGAGTAATGAAATAAAAACCTCCGCATATATTTATTTAGGGATTTTTTTATATTAATTAAACTTGTAATCCGTACACCGCGCGGATTAAAATCCGCCGTCGGCTTTGGCGGCGGAGGGTGGAGATTGCCGCCCGTTTAATGCCGTTCATAGCGGTAAGCCCGGCAAAACGCTTGCATTTTGCCGCCGCATTTTATAGAGCGTATTTAAATTAATCATTTGATTGATTTAAAAGTTTAACCGCTATATATAAAGGTTTTTTGATTTATGGGCAAAAATATATTGATCGTAGGGTTTAAGCGGAGCGGAATCGCGGCGGCTGAACTTTTGAATTCCTTCGGGCATAGCGTATACGCGTGCGATCGGTCGGGCATTGTCAATCCGCCCGATTTTGTTACGGATAGAAGCGGATTTTTGATTGAATGCGAGAGCGGATTTTTGCCGGAGAGCAATATTGAAGTTTCCGGAAAACAAGATAAATCCGATTTTATTAAAGAAAATAGCGGATTTTTGCCGGAGAGCAATATTGAAGTTTCCGGAAAACAAGATAAGTCCGATTTTGTTAAAGACAACGGCGGACTTTTATCGGAGGGCGAGAAGGGAAATTCGGAAAAAGAAAATAGATTTGATTTTGTTAAAGACAACGGCGGACTTTTATCGCGGGACTGCGTTAAGAATTCCGATAAAAATAAAAATTTTTCGGATGCGGGAAAAAGGGGAGGGTTTGACGCGCTTTTAGATGGAATCGATACGGCGGTTATCAGTCCGTCGGTGAGTATAAATTCGGAAATCGTTCGGGAATGCAAAAAAAGAGTGATTTGCGTCGTCGGCGAGATCGAGTCGGCTTTTTCGGTTTTTATCGGCGAACCGATCGGCGGCGTTTATGAAAAAAATAAAAGCAAGAAGGGCGAAAAGTTTGACCGCGAAAGCGAAAGCGATAATAAAAAAATCGAATATAAAAAGGATGAAAAGTTCGGCGACAAAAACGAATACCTAAACGATAAAAAATTTAACGGTGAAAACGAACACAAAAATAGCGAAAAATTTAACGGTGAAAACGAATACAAAAACGGCGTAAAATTTGACGGCGAAAATAAAATAAATAAGGAGGAAAACGAATGCAAAAACGGAGAAAAATTTAACGAAAAAAACGAAAGAAATGACAAAAAAAACGAATACAAAAACAATGAAAAATTCGATCGGCAAAATGAATGTGGAAATAATGAAAAATTCGATCGGCAAAATGAATACAAAAATAATGAACGTAAAAATAATGAAAAGTTTAACGCGGGAAATGAATGCCGCCGCGAAAAAAACGATCTTTTAAAAATCGAAAAACCGATGGCAAACCGCCGCGAAAAAATGAGAAATATTACCGCCGTTACGGGGACGAACGGCAAGACGACGACGACCTTATTAATCGATGCCGTATATAAAGCGGCCGGCATAAAGTGCGCCGCGCTCGGGAACGTCGGACGGGCGTTTTCCGATTTTTATAAGGACGATATAGATACGGCCGTTTTGGAGGTTAGCAGTTTTCAACTCGAAAGCATAAAGACGTTCCGTCCGAATATCGCGATTTTTTTGAATTTTGCGCCCGATCACCTCGACAGACATAGAGATATAGACGAATATTTTGCCGCGAAATTGAGAATCTTTGAAAACCAGACGATAGAGGACTTTGCCGTCGTAAACTATGACGATAAATATTTGAGGGAATATTTTGATCGGAGTGAATGCCGGAATATGCGCGCCGATAAAAGCGTAAACGGCGATAAATATTCGAGCGAACATTTTAATGAAAGCGGAAATATAAGCGCGCGTTATAATAATGACGGGAACGAAAGCGTAAAGGGTGATAAATATTCGGGCGAACATTTTAACGAAAGCGGAAATATAAGCGCGCGTTATAATAATGACGGGAACGAAAACGTAAACGGTGATAAATATTTAAGCGAACCTTTTGACGGGAGCGGCTATCCGCATATTCATTCCGAATTGTTTTTCTTTTCGGCGGAGAGACACGTCAAGGGCGCGTACGTCGAGGACGGCGAAATATTTTTTGACGACGGAAACGAGGTTCACTTTGTCTGCGATACCGGCGCGGTCGGAATACGCGGCGGGCACAATCTCGAAAACGCTTTGGCGGTCGTCTGCGCGGCGAAACTTATGGATATTCAAAACGATTTCATCATTTCGGCTTTTCGGAATTTTTCTCTTCCGCATAACCGAATCGAATTCGTCGGGAGGATCGGCGGAACGGATTTTTTTAACGACAGCAAGGCGACGAACATTCACGCGGCGGCGGCGGCGGCAAGGAGTATGGACGGGGATTTTGCGTTGATTTTAGGGGGGAGCGACAAGGGCGAGGATTTTCGCGTACTTTTTGACCGGCTTTCGGATAACGTGAACGCGGTGTTTGTTACGGGGGGCAACGCGGAGAAAATTATGAGCGCGGCAAAAGAGAAAAACTTCGGCAACATAAAAAAGACGGATACGCTGAGGGAGAGCGTCGAGGCGGCGTATGAAAGCGGCGCGAAAAACGTACTTTTTTCGCCCGCGTCCGCGAGTTTTGACCGCTATGAAAACTATGAGGAACGGGGGCGGATTTTTGCGGCTTTGGTTGAGGAATTGAGGCGAAACCGTTTGGGAATCACGGAATAGGTGGCGTTTATTTTGCTTTTGCGAAGGCTTTTTACTTTTGGAAATACGGAACGGCGAGAAGATTTATCGGTTCTTTAAGAGCGTTAAAACGATAAAAAAATATTAAAAAGTCTTTTTAAAACGCGGTCAAAAGGTAATAAAAAGCAACAAAAAAGCGGTAAAAAAGGCGTTAAAACAGTGCAGAAAAGGGCAAAAAAAGGGCTAAAAAAGGCTAAAAAAGGCTAAAAAAGGGCTAAAAAGTGGCTAAAAAAGGGGCAAAAAAAGGGGCAAAAAATGACTGAAAAGGGGCTAAAAATGACTGAAAAAGGGCTAAAAAGTGGCTGAAAAAGGGGCAAAAAATGACTGAAAAATGACTGAAAAATGACTGAAAAAGGGCTTAAAAAGGGCTTAAAAAGGGCCTAAAAAGGGCCTAAAAAGGGTTGAAAAAGGGCAAAAAAGCAATAAAAAAACTGTAAAAAAATGGTGAAAAACGGTAAAAATATGTAAAAAAATGGTGAAAATATTCAAAAAAAATGGCGGCGTGTAAATGACAAAAAGGTATAAGGGTGATCCTTTGATCCCCGCGGTTACGATATTTTTGAGCCTGTTCGGGATTGTGATGATCTATTCCGCAAGTTCCTACGGCGCGGAACTTGCCTACGGCGACGCCTTTTTTTATGTGAAAAAACAGGCGGTTTCTTTTGCCGCCGGGCTGGTTCTTATGTTCGGCATAGGCTTTTTTGACCTGAAATTTTTGGTCAAACTGCGCTATGTAATTCTCGTCGTTTCGCTGATTCTTTTGGCGTTGGTGTTCGTTCCCGGGCTTTCGTTCAGCAATTACGGCGCGACGCGCTGGATAAATCTCGGTTTCACCACACTTCAACCGTCGGAGATTTCAAAATTCGGCTTCATAATCTACGCGGCGGCGGAGATGTCCGTTCACGATATGAACAAATTCAAAAACACTCTGCCGGTTTTCGGCGCGGGCGGCGCGATGTGCGCCCTTATTATGCTCGAACCGAATATGTCCGTTACGATGTGCGTCGGGCTGGTTATGATCGTTATGCTTTTTATCGGCGGTATGAAATTGAAAACTATGCTGCTGCTTCTCCTTCCGATTGCCGCGGGCGCGGTTCTTTTGATCGTTTTGGAGCCGTACCGAATGAGCCGTTTGATAGCGTTCATCGACCCTTGGGCGTCGCCGAAGGCGGAGGGTTATCAGTTGATTCAATCGTATTACGCTCTCGGCTCGGGAGGTTTTTTCGGCGTCGGACTTTTTAATTCGCGTCAAAAATATCTCTTTTTGCCGTTTTCCGAATCGGATTTTATATTTTCGATCGTGGGAGAGGAGTTGGGGCTTTTCGGCTCGCTGTTTACGGCCGCGCTTTTCGTCGTTTTGGTTCTTAGAATCACAAAATCCGCGAGAACCGCCGACTGTAAATTCGGCGCGTATCTCGCCGCGGGAATCGCCTCGCTTATCGCCGTTCAGACCGCCATAAATATTGCGGTCGTGAGCGGTTCTATACCGCCTACCGGACTGCCTTTGCCCTTTATGAGCGCGGGAGGGAGTTCGCTTTCGGCATATATGGCGGCGGCGGGTTTGGCGATGAACGTTTCGGCAAGGAAAAATCCGTTGGCGGTGTTCGGGAACGGGACAAAGAGTTTTTGAGTGTTGTGTTTTGATGAACGTTTCGGGCGGAAATGACACGTTGCGTTATTCGGAAAGAGGATAGAGAGTTTTTGAGGGGTGTGTTTTGGTGAATGTTTCGGGCGGAAATGACGCGTTGTGTTATTCGGGAAGAGGATAAAGAGTTTTTGAGGGTTGTGTTTTGGTGAACGTTTTTGCAAGAAAAAATCCCTTGGCGGGGTTCGGGAGATGGTAAGCGCGGTTGAAAAATCGGCTTTAATCTTTTGATTGTTTTTTGTGGTTTTACGCTAAACGGAAAAATAGAATACTCTAAATTTCGCTTTTAGCAAAAAATAGAGTATTCTGATTTTTTAAATATTACCCGTCGCGGGCGGTTCTAATTTAGCAAGAGGTCTATTTTAAAAAAGTTGTTTAAGTTTAACCGTTTAAGGTGTTTTTGCATACAATATATCGGACGCGCGCGCAAAAAAAATTTAACATATCGGTCAAAAATAATAAAAATAACGGATTAATAACGTCTTTATTGGTAAAAATAACGACGCAAAATAATACGTCAACCGGCGGAAATATTCATAAAAACTTTATAAAAATATAGCGGTACTATATACGTAAAAGTTTAATTAGTAAAACGGATTGATAACGTCTTTATTGGTAAAAATAACGACGGAAAATAACGCGTCAACCGGCGGAAATATTCATAAAAACTTTATAAAAATATAGCGGTACTATATACGTAAAAGTTTAATTAGCAGAACGGATTAATAACGTCTT
>JAISNN010000061.1 GCA_031276195.1 Clostridiales bacterium | reverse complement strand
TTTGCCCGCGAATGCAAGTATAAGGGATGTTCGCACACAAAAGAGGACGAAAGCGAATGCGCGGTCAAAAGGGCGGTAAGGGACGGCAAAATTTGCGGAGAGAGATACGGAAGGTATATCGAATTGTTCAAAAAATTGAGCGATGAACGAAAAAAAATGTATTGAAAAGGCGCAAAAAGAAAACCGAAAGGCTCAAAAAATAAGAGAAAAACCAAAACGCGAAGTATGCCGGTTATTAAAACGCATAGTATTCCGATTATAGCGGACGTTCAAATATGCGGCGGTTAAATATGATAAATATGAAATAAATAGTGTGTCGGTTGTATCCAAACGCGGCAAAAATAGAGTATTCTAATTATCAAAACGCATAGTATTCCGATTATAGCGGACGCTTAAATATGCGGCGGTTAAATATGATAAATGTGAAAAAATAGTGCGCCGATTGTATCCAAACGCGGCAAAAATAGAGTATTCTAATTGTTCATATACGGCAAAAAATAGAGTATTCCAATTATTGAAAAAACAAAATATTCCGCTTTTTGCGTTCGGTTGGCTTATTCGGAATTTTGATTAGATTTGATTGAATTCGATTAAACTCGGGAGGAATGTATTATGAGTATAAAAATCGCCCCGTCGATACTTTCGGCGGACTTCGCGGATATGGGCGGCGCGGTTCGCGAATTAGAAGCGTGCGGCGCGGACGCCGTGCATTGCGACGTCATGGACGGAGTTTTCGTTCCGAATTTGACTTTCGGAATGCCGATGATAAAGGCGGTGAAAAAGCATACCCGTTTGCCTTTGGACGTGCATTTGATGATCGTTTCGCCCGAGAGATATATCGACGCGTTTATCGACGCGGGCGCGGATTATCTCACGTTTCACACGGCGGCGACGGACAAAACGGAGGAGATTTTAAAAAAAATTAAGGAACGTAAAGTTATCGCGGGAATCGCGGTAAACCCCGACGTTCCGCTTTCCGCGGTCGAAAAATATATCGAAAAAGCCGATATGCTTTTGATTATGAGCGTATACGCGGGTTTCGGCGGACAAAAATTTATCGCGGAAAGTCTGCAAAAAGTCGAGAGCGCAATAAGGCTGAGAGAGCGTCTGAATCCTGAATTGATTATCGAAATCGACGGCGGCATAAATCTTGAAAACATAAGAGAAGTCGAGAGTTTCGGCGTCGATATCGCCGTCGCGGGGAATTGCGTTTTTAGCGCGCCGGACAAAAAGGAAAGGATAAGGCTGCTGCAAGGAAAGCGGAAAAGCGAAAAAAACAAAGGATAAAAAAGATAAAAAGCGAAAAAATAATCTATCCAAAAATCACCGGACATTTGCGGAACGTATATTGCGGGAACAGTACGGGGCATACGTAAAAAGTATGAACAAAGACGGATAAATATAAAAAAGAATCTGCAAAAAACCGCCTAATATGAAAACACACACACGCAAAAAAGGCAAAAAACTAAAAAGGAGGCAAAGTTTATATGAGTGAGAATAAAAAGACGTTTTTGATTTTCATTTTGATTTTCGCGGTTTCGGCGTGCATAACGGTCGGTCTTATTATGTATGTTCCGGATACGCCGCCGATCGTATCGGAACTTTTCGGAACGGTAGCGTTTGCATTTTTCATCGAGGCGGTTATAGTTTTGCCGATAAAGATACGGAGAGCGAAAAAAGGCAAAAAAGACCGTTGGTACGATTGAAAACGGTATAAAAACCCCTTATAGAAAACCCTTTTAACGGGATTTGACGTAAAAAATAGAATACTCTAAAAAATAGAATAATTAAAAATAGCCCGACATTCAAAAAACGTAATATAAAAAATAGAATACTCTAAAAAACGCGCTAAACGCGACGGTTAAAGACGGTGAAAGACGGTTAAAAATGTATATATAGCGTTCTGAAAGCGAAGCATTTTAAAAACCTAACGCAAAAAATAGAGTATTCTAATTTTTGTAATTTTTCTAAAAAACGAAAAATAGAATACTCTAAAAAAGGAAAAAAATATGAAAACGGCGGCGTTAATTCTCAACGGTCTTTACGTACCGCGAAAAATTTCGGCGGACTACGTCGTATGCGCGGACGGCGGTTATAATCTCGCTTTGTCGAGAGGGATCGTTCCCGATATCGTCATCGGGGACAACGATTCGATAAAAGATTTTTCTTCCGCCTCATCCGGCGGCGGCGCAAGCGGCGTCAAAAGGCTGAACTTTAATCCGGATAAGGATATGACGGACGGCGAACTCGCGCTTCGGCACATCATCGCGGACGAGGGTTACAAAAACGTCGTCATATACGGCGCGTTGGGCGGGCGTGAGGATCACGTCCAATCCAACCTTGCGCTTTCCGCGCTTGCGGCTGCGTTGGGGGCGAAGGCGGTCATAGAAGACGAGGAAACGGAGATACACTATATAGACAAAAACTTCAACAAACTTTCGCTCAAACTCCCTTTAAATATTTTGATATCGATAGTACCTTTTTGTTCTTTCGCGCATATAATAAGTACAAAAGGGCTGAAATATCCGATCGCGGATAAACGGTTAAATAAGATTTCGTCGCTCGGCGTGTCGAATCTTTCCGTTGAGGAAAGCGTCGAGATTTGCATCTTGCGCGGTTCGGCTCTCGTATTTGTCAATTATGCCCGTTAGACTTTCAAATTCTACATTATTTATATGGAGGAGCAAAACTATGCGAATTATTTGCATCAAACCGCCGCGTTTCATCAAAGCCTTTTTGAGATTATTTTTCAAGAAAAAGGCTTAGAATTTTTGAGAATAGATTTAAAAGAGGATTTCGGCTTGTTTTAATTTATGGAGGGCGTTTTTTTAATACATAAAAACGTATTGAATGCCGTATTTCTTATTCGGATACGGATTTTTTAGAATTTATTTTATCCGTAATATAAAGATACGGATTTTTTAGAATCTATTTTATCCGTAAAGATTAAGATACGAATATAAATACAAACGGCATAACGAACGAATGATAAGGCAATGGAAGCGCGTCGAAGCCGGGAGTTTGACGCCGATCGAACGCGAAAAAACGTCAAGGCGCAACGAATACAAATACAAACGGTACAACGAACGAATGATAAGGCAACGGAAGCGCATTGAAGCCAGGAGTTCGACGCTTACCGAACGCGAAAAAACGTCAAGGCGCAACGAATACAAATACAAACGGTACAAAGAACGAATGATAAGGCAATGGAAGCGCGTCGAAGCCGGGAGGCGAAAGAACGCGAGGCGTACACGAAATGGCAAGAGCAGAACAGACGGCGTAACGACGAGGCGAAGGAGTACAGAGATTTAAAAGCGAAACTCGGGGCGGATATGCCGTATAAGGGCGTGGGGAGTTTCAGACGCGCCGCAAGAGCAAAAAC
>JAISNN010000034.1 GCA_031276195.1 Clostridiales bacterium | reverse complement strand
ATCGGCTGCACGATCGGGTTGATCTGCATGATCGGCGTGGGAGCGGAAATCGCCACGGGGGCGGGATTCGGAAGCGTTCTGTAAACGATCGTCGGTCCCTTGGGGGGTTCCGGAGCGGGTGCGGGCGCTTCGACCACTTGATTCTTCTTTTTCTTAGCCATAATGATTCTCCTTTATATAATTTTTATTTAAAATTTATTGTTAATAAATTTTTTTCAATTTAAGAACCCGTATTCCGAATGGAAAGCGTCCGGTTGGCTAAGTTGCTTATCTAAGGTGTTTAAACGGGCGTTCTCCGCTTTTTTTATGCCGCGCGCGTGTGAATTTTTATTTATGAAGACGAGTTTGCCTCCGTCGTTTTTTTTAATTCGTTATGCGGTTCCGACGGACAAAGAACCGGACATATCGTTTTACTTTCAAAATCTCCGGCGGTGAAAAGCCTCCGCGCAAAAAACTATCGTTTTGAAAGCCGAAATGCGTTAAATCATTCCTTTTCGGGAAAATGCTCTCCCGCCGCGGGCTGATATATGACCGTCAAGACCGCTACCGCCGCCAAGATTATGATTCCCGCGCCGGGGGCTTTGACCGCTCCGAATATGATCTGAACCAAGAGCGTTCCCAAAAACACCGCCAACGCTATGACCAACTGCAAGACCGAAAAGGTGTTCACTCCTCTTTTTAGTTTGTTCGTGAATATGCGGACGAGCAAGTATATGTAATCCGCCAAGAACAACGCGAGGAACAAAAGAAGCGATATCGGCAAAATCCTTGAAAGCGCGATGATCGTGAAATCTCCGAACGGATTCAACGGCTGGGAATTCACCATATATTTCGTGAACGGGTGTTCCGAATCCTTGACGCCGGACAAGACGTCGAACGCCGAAACCAAAACGTCCGCGCCCGTAAAGGTAACTTCCGTTTCGTTGTCCAAAACGATTCCGTTCTCGTCTCTCATATCAACCTTGTATTTGACGGTGAAAGGAAAGAACAAGGCAACGACAATCCCGATTAGGAGCAGCGTCGCGATACCGAAACGAACCCAACGGGCAACATCGACGCCCGCCTCGCCGTCCTTTGTTTCATTCAATAAAATATCGTTTGCCATACAAGAAACTCCCTTGATTTATACGGTATACTTATTATAAACTATTTTTCAACAGATTTCAATAGTTTTTGAAAAATTTTTTAAATTTTTTTTATTTTTTAATGAGGAATTAATATTTCTTACCTACGCGCCGCAAAAAAAGCCCCGTTTGTATCAAAAAACCGTGTTTTTACGGCGATTTTACTCGGAAATATAACTTTATGTGAACGGTTTTCACGTCCGCTTTTTCCGTTTTACATTCCGGAACGCGCCGCCACCGACATTTTTCGACGTTCGCGCCGCCGCAAAACTCTTTTTTATGCTCCGCTTTGAATTTTATCCGCTTGTACGGACTTTATCTAACGGAAAAAATTTGCTTTCCTCAAATTTACCGAAAGTTTTTGAAAGAGAGCGCGGCGGAAAACTTTTTTTAAAAAAGTTCTCATTAAGCGATATTTTTCATTCCCTCAAATTTACCGAAAGTTTTTGTTTTCTACGCGGGGAAAACTTTATTATCAAAAAAGTTTTTATTTAACGATATTTTACATCCCCTCAAATTTACCGAAAGTTTTCGAAAGAGGGCGCGGGGAAAAACTTTTTACGAAAAAGTTTTCCCCCGCATCTCAAAAAAACTATAAATTTTCTTAATATCCGTACAAACTCCTGAATCTGTCTTTTTCGCTCGGCGGATATTTTTTCCCTCCGAATCTTTCGACAATCAAGACGACGACGTTCAGCGTGATTGCCGCGATAAGTCCGTAGCCCCAATCGAAGTCGAAAACTCCGGCGTTCAGCATATTCATAAGGTAGATTTCGGCGAACGCCAAAACGAAGAATATGATCGACACGACCGAAATAAAATAGAATTTACGTTTCAAGTTGCCCGTAACAACTTTCACGGCGAACAACGCCGCGTTCAAAACCGCGAAAATAAATGCGGCGAGGAGGGTAAACGGAACGGCGTATGCCGACCATTTCTGCCAATAGGTATAATTTTCGAGATCCATTACGACGTCTTTATAATACGCGGCGGTCATATCGACGCCTAATTTTTCAAGCGAATTTACGGCGGCTTCGTATAAGTCGTCAAAATGCAGAATTTCGGCGAGTGAAACGATGATATCGATTCCCGCCGATTCTTTTATATTCAAGTCGTTGACGGGGATCGGTTCTTTATCGAGCAAATGCCGCGCCGTATAGGGCAGCGCGCCCGAAAAGAAACTTGCGGCGACCAAAAACGCGGCGATAAGTCCGATCAGTGAAACTATTCTGCGTTTGTCGCGGACGCGTTCGTTTATATGCTTTCCGGCGGCTTTTAAAACCGCGCCGCGCTGCCTTTCTATATCGCCGGGCGAGGGCGAGTATTCGTCGGCGGGAGCCTCCTCCTCAAACTGCCGCGTTTCTTGCGCCGCGCGGTTTTCGGGCGCGAACGGACACACGGTCTGCGCGCCTTTGTCGGGGGAAACTTTCAACTCCGTGTTGTCGCCGTTTATGGTGAGGTTGTATATGTACGGCTTCAACGCCGCCTCCAACGTATTCAGCGAGGTCGAAAAGCCCGTCTCCTCTCCGAAATCCGGAACGGCGGGCGCGGGTTCGGGCTGAGGGAGCAGAAAATCGCCGTTTTGGGCGGCTTTTAACGCCTCTTTAATCGTCTTGTCCGACGCTCTGACTCCGCAAGCGACGCAGTATATATCGTCGACGGAGTTTATCGTGGCGCAGTTTTTGCAAGAATACGCCGCGCCCGTAGGCAAAATCCTTTTGTCGGACGCGCCGACATAAGGGGCTATCGCGGGCGTTTGCGCGCTCCCTTTGTTGAGTTTCGAGTTTATTTCGGCAAGTTTCGCCGGCGCGGAGTCCGCGTCGACGGCAAAACCGTAAGCGCGGGCGGCGGAGGCGGGCAAATTGCCGCCGCATATTGTGCAGTGCGCCGTGCCGTCGCCGACATACGCCCCGCAGTGTTCGCAAATTCGCATAAAGACTCTCCTTTGATTGAACCGTCGGGCGGTAAATGAAACGATACCGCCTGAACGCCTCCGCTTTTTTAAAAGCGTTTTAAATATAAACGCCGCGGCGTTTTGCGGGCGGCAAAACCGCGCGGCAAACCGCCACGTTAATATTTCAATACTATTATATAACTTTACGGGAAAAATTTCAATAGTTTTACGAAATATTTTTTAACTATTTTTTATAAAACGGTATAAAATAGCCGTAAACGTCTCCGCAAAAGCCAAAAAAAGAAAATTTTCGGGAATTTTTCCGCCCGAAAAGAAAAGTTCCGGCATTTTTCATTCGTATCGGAAAAAAGTTTCGGGCGTTTCCGAATTGATATTAAAGAAAGTTTCGGGCGTTTTCTAATCCGCGTTTCAAATTTCCGCCTTTCCGTATTTTCGCATTTCCGTATTTTCGCATTTCCGTATTTTCGTTTTAAAATTTCCGCCGTTCCGCGTTCATTTTATCGGTTTTCAAAATTCACGCTTCCCGTATTCCCGTCCGTTTTAAAATTTCCGTTCTCCCGTGTTTCCCGTCTTTTACGCCGTAAATCGTTTTCTCCGTTCACCGCGCTTTCGCACATTCTCCGAAATCTGACCGAATCCGAGCGGCAGCGCATACCATCCCCGAACGGCGCGAAACCGATTTCCTCCAACAGCGGATCGGTAAAATCCGAATAGATCCATTTTTCGCCGTCGAGCAGTTTCAAAACCAGCGACCGCACGAAAAAACGCCGCGTGTCCGCGCCGCGAAACCGTTCTTTTAAAGAAAGTTTTTTTATCCGGCGAATATCCTTTCCGCCCTTCCCCGAATAGTCAAAGACGACATTCGCCGCCCCGGCAAGTTCGCCGTCGGAAAATAAAGCGGCGACCGCCCCATCCGCGCCGAAAAACTCCGGAAAATCTTTCAAAATATCCCCGTCCGATTGATTTATCAACTCCATCGTAAACATAAAAATATTATAGCAAAATTTTTCGCTTTTGTCAAATTTAATTTTTTTTGTTTTTTTGTTTGAGTTTGTTTTTGTTTTTGTTTTTTTATTCGGGAAAAACTTTTTGAAAAAAGTTTTTCCCGAACCCTTTTCAAAAACTTTTAATAATTTACGAAAAACACAACCTTAAAGCCGTTAATAATTACGAAAAAACATAACCTTAAAGCCGTTCGATAATCCTTTCCGAATCCTTTTTCAAAAAACTTTTAATAGTTTTTATTTGCCGCCTTTCTCTTTTTCTTTAAAATATTCATATTTTACGCTTATTTTAATTGACTTGCGGCGGATTTTCCCGTATACTGTTGATATCGTCGTTACGAAACGTAACCGAGAGAGCCAAACGCGGTCTCCGTTTTCGATTCATAGCGGCTAAACAATCTATTTAAAATATCAAGGAGATGCCCGACAATGAACAAGAAAGATAACCTCTCTCTTGCTCAGCAGGAAATTGCGCCTTGCCAATCGCCGACGGATTATTCCGCCGGCATAGGCGAATACGCGCCCTGCGGAGCGAATGCAAACGCGGCGGAATTCGCCGAACAAAACGACGGAAATTCAACGAAAAAAACGAATTTCACACAACAAAACAACTCGTTTTCAAACCAAAACGCGTCTATTCAAAACGCGTCTATTCAAAACGCGCCTATTCAAAACGCCGATTCCGAAGTTCAAATTCAAAACTCCGGTTTTCAAATTCAAAAAACCGCTTCCGAAATTCAAAAAACGGAATTTTCAACCGTAACTCCGCGCATTCAAAACGCGGAATTTTCAAACTCCGGTTTTCAGATTCAAAACAAAATTCAAAACGCGGATTCAAAAATCAAGATTCAAAACCGCCCTCCGGAACCCCCAAAAACCGCCGGACGGCCGCTTTTCCGCGCTATGAGCGCAAGACGGCTCGCCTACACCGCCGTATTGATCGCCGTATCCGTGATCGCCAACGGCGGCGCGGTCAGTTCGCCTACGAGTGCGGTCTCCTTTACGTATTTTTCCGCTTTTTTCGCGGGGACGATATTGGGGCCGGCGGGCGGATTTTTGGTCGGTTTTTTGGGCGACTATATCGGCTGTATCCTCGTCCCGAAAGGACCTTATATGCTCTTGATCGGTTTGAGTTCGGGGCTTATGGGCTTGATTCCCGGGCTGATTATGAACCTGAAACCCCTTGAACGCGCTTGCTCGCGCCTTTCCGCCGGGCGCGCGCGGCTTTTGAAAACGTGCGCGGTTATCGCGTCGATGATTTTGATTCTCTTGATCTGCACGACCTGCCTCAATACCCTCGCCCTCTTTTTGCGTTACAGCAAATTAGATCATACTTTCGCGAATTGGCTGGTATATCTCGCCGCGCGCGCGCCGCTGCAATACCCGATCGTCGCCCTCAATACCGCCGTAATCGTTTTTATATTCAACGCTTTGGACGGCGACATAAAAAATATAAAAGAAAAATTAAACCGAAAAAATTAAAAGCCTTGCGGACTGTCCGTATATTATAGAATTAAAAACGCCGATAAAATGTCGGGGAAAACTTTTTTCGTAAAAAGTTTTCCCCGGCACAATTTTTATTCCGTCTAAATAATTTTTATCCCGTCCCGTTTCGCGTCTACAAATCGTCCGCGTCCTGAACGGGTTTTTGTCCGTCCTCGGGCGTTCCCGTATATGCTCCGAACGGATCAAAAGGGCTTTTTTGTTCCTCGGTGAGGCTTGCGCTTTCTTTGTTTTTTGCGTCCGCTTTCTCTTTTGCGCTCTCTTTCTCTTTTGCGCTTTCTTTGTTTTTTGCGCTCTCTTTCTCTTTTGCGTTTTCTTTATCGCTTGCGCTTTTTTCGTCTTTTATATTCTCTTTATATTTTTCGTTATTTTTGTCTTTTGCAATTCCTTTATCGCTTGCGCTCTCTTTACCTTTTGCAATTTCTTTGCCGCTTGCGCTCTCTTTCTCTTTTGCGTTCTCTTTATCGCTTCCGCTCTCTTTCTCTTTTGCAAGTTCTTTATCGCTTGCGTTCTCTCCGTTTTTTACATTTTCTTTATCTTTTGTTTCTTTTTTAGTATTTGCGTTATTTTTGTCTTTTATTTTTTCCTCGCCGCCTATATCTTTCTTATCTTTTATTCCCTCTCCGTCTTTTACTTCTTTACTTTTAAATTTTTTTATATTTTTTTTGAACCACTCGCCTATTTTATTAAATTTCATAAAAAACCACCTCTTTTTTTATCTTTTTCAAACTTAACCGTCTTTCTTTCGTTTTTTCATTTGTCCTATATTTTATTTTATGACAATCTATCGTTCATAAGTTCGATCCGCACTCTATTTCACGCAAATTCCTCATTCTATAAAACTCAATCGCACTCTATTTCACATAAATTCCTCATTCTATAAAACTTAATTCACACCTTATTCTCTCTCAAAATAAAAAAAATATGCGGAAAGAAAACCGAAACCTTCTTTCCGCATAATATTCGTTCTGCGTTATTAACTTTTTATATCTTTTATTGTCGTTTTTTATATCGTTTGATTTTTTATTTCCGTTTCCCGTTCTTTTTTTCTTTCTTAACCTTTACTTTTTTTGCTTTTTTAACCTTTATTTTTCTGCCTTTTTTCGTCTTTTTTTCTTCGTTCCCGTCCCCGCAAGCGCATTCGCTATACCCCTCCTGACTTTCCGCTATCGCCGCCTTATCCCTGCACGGGATATACATCGCGCCGTAAGGGCGCGGACGCGGCGGTTGCTGAACGCCGAAACTGAACCGCTCCTCATACGAAAATCTGCCGTGCGGATGGTATGCGCCTTGCGGCATACCCGCGCCGTAAGGCGTGAACTGTCCGAATCCGAAATACGGATTTTGCGCGCCGTAAGGATAAGGATACGGATAACCCGCCGGCGGGTACGGCATCGGAGGATACCCCATAGGAGCATACGGCATAGGCGGAGGATATGGCGCGTAGGGCATAGGGGGATAAGGAGGATAAGGCGCGCCGTAAGGGGCGTAAGGATCGAAAGGCGCGGCGTACGGCATATAATAGTCGGGCGGATATCCGTATTGGTCAAAACCCGACGGTTCTATGCCCGTCTCCGCGGCATTTTCGCCGTTTTTCGTCTCGATTAGTTTGATTTGATCGCCCTCCGCGCGTCCGTACTCTTTCAAAAAGTCATAGACTTGTTTTTGATAGTGGACGGTAACGGGATAGGCGGGCGCGCCGTCCGTCAATTTTCCGAATTTTTTCTTGGCGAATTTCGTGCCGCAATTTAGGCAAAACTTTCCGTTTGAAGCCGAGAGGAAACCGCAGACGCCGCAATATTTGACGCCCGTATTGATGGCTTTTCCGCAAGAGCCGCAAAACTCCGCGTTTTCTTTGATAGGTTTTCCGCAATTAGAACAAAACATTTTTCGCACCCTTTAACCGTAAATATCATAGGTATTTATCGCCGTAATAAAATCTCGTTTTTTTTCGATACCGCGCTAAGTTTGGACTTTAAACGCCGTATTTTTTGCAATTCCGCGCCTATGTCCGATCGTTTGTATTTTGCAATATCACGCAAAACTTATACCTTACGCGCTTTCTTTTTTTCGATACCGCGCTAAGTCTGGACTTTAAACGCCGTATTTTTTGCAATTCCGTATAAACCGCGACTTTAATTATATCTATTATATCTCTAAACGGGAATTTTGTCAATACATAATCGAAAAATTTTTTACAATTACTAAAAGTTTTTGAAATCCGCCTGTTTACGCACGCGCGGACGTTATCCGAAAGTTTTTGAAAAAGTGCTTTAACCGACCATAAAAATTTACCGAAAGTCTTTGAAATCCGCCTGTTTACGCACACGAATACGCTATCCGAAAGTTTTTGAAAAGGGGCGCGCGGGGAAAACTTTTTTCAAAAAGTTTTCCCCCGCATACTTCTTTCATTTATTTAAAAAAGCGAAACGTCCGGCTAAAAAGCCGGACGCTCCGCAAAAACAAGAAGGATGAAAAATATGAACAAACCATACTAAGTAGGACAATTAACTCGGTCTGATATCGATACGGATATCGATAGGTTTAAAATTACTTGATCTCCTGCATTTTCTTGACCTGACCCGGGATACTCATAATGTCTTCGTTGTTCAATTCGTTTCCCGTACCCGTGAGCGGATCTTGCCAAATCTCTTTTACGTCATAGGAGAAAGTGCTTTCCGTTCCGACGGTAACGTCCGCGGTGATCATTCCCGCGATAGACGCGTTCCAGAACTCGTCGCTCTTCCACGATCTCATAAATCCGCTTTCAAACACGCCGAAGAATATATCCAATTTTGTGTAATAGAGATGTCCCACGGGGCCTCCGTCGGACGCGTAGCCGCCGATACCGTTAGCGATTCCGCGCGCGTAGTCGCTCGAAACCCATTCCCACTGCGCGCCGTCCGTACGCGAATAGCAGGTTATATGAACGTCATAGAGTGTCGCGTTGCCGGACGGCGCTTTCGGCTCGTCCGCCTCTTTTATCGTTCTGAGGTCGATGATATGCGCTGAATACGTGCTTGCGGGCATACCGAATTCGCAAACTCTGATCTCCGATTTTGCTTCGTCGAGGCGCGCGATTCCCTCCGCGGTGTCGTCGAAAGGCGTTCTTTCGGGCGTACGCATAGCCTCGTACATCTCTTTCAATCCGTCCAAAGTCGGGAGAGTTCCCGTCTTTTCGGTTGACTTATAAACTCCGTCGGGGCCGGTATAAGGATCGGAGGAAAGTTTATCCCTTTGATCCTTCGCGGTCGCGCTGTAATAAGTCCATTCGTCGTTTAGGCTGTTGCCCCAAATCTTGAAATCCGCGACCGTGAGAAGGGGACCCAACGCCTGTACGCCGATAGCGGAACTCGCGCTGGCGACCATCGTCGCGTTTCTGTCGACTTGGTAGTTGAAATAGTCGATATTATAACTGTTTGTGATCAGTTCTCCGCTTATGACGACTCCGCCGAGCGCGCCCGCGCCGCCGCCGCCGCCCGTCATTCTCTCCGTTTTAAAGTTGATATAACTGTCCGTTTGAGAACCGACGCGCAAAATCCAATATGAAAGGATCGCGTTCACGACCGCTTCGCCGTCGGCGTCCGGTTTGTCGGAATCGGTAACGAAATATTTGGTCAATCCGCTCACCATATCGTCGTAACTTTCAAAACTGAACGTCGGCTCAACGAAACTTCTTCCGTCCGCGGTGAGTTTGGGGTGTCCGCCTTTATGTTTCAGTTCGCCTATACGCGGATCACCCTTGGGGAGCGGTTTCGGCGTACCGACGCGCGTATCGCTTGCGGACAGCGGTTTGTCGTCGCCGGGATACATATCGCCCGCTTGATATGTGAAGCCCGGATATGTGTCGCCCTCCCAATATGTGTCGCGGTTGCTGAACGCCTTTTCCTTAATATATTCATAGTCGTCAAACCCGTCGAAGCCGTATTTTTCGGCGATCGTCCCTTTTCCGAGCCAGAGGTTTATTTTGCTCATATCGGCGTTTTTATAGATCTCCGCCGCGGAAATATTTTCGTAGTTAAAGGCGTAGTATGAAAAACCGTTCGAGACCGCTTTTTTTGCCGTAACATCCATGCCGTCCGCGGTGGCGAAATAGTCGCCTTTTAGGATCGCGCCGATCCCGTCCGCGTCGTTCGTGACGTACTCCGTCGGATCGATACCGAAATTCGTTCCTTCGATTTCGAGCAGCAAAGGCTCCGCTTTTGTGGGGAGCGTCGTTATCGTTTGATACACATAAAACGTCGTCATCCCGAAAATCGCGATGAAAATGAAATTGACGGCTAATTTTATCGATCCCCAAGTAAATTTACCTATCGTCATAGGAATGATCCTCCGTAATGGATTGTGGATTTGTTTTGGTTCGTTGATTTTTTTGCTCTTGATTTTTTTGTTTTTTTGATTAAACGCAACCCCTTCCCCGCCCCGTCGTTTTTTAAAAGGCGGGGAAAGGCGCGTTTGGTTTTTTGTTTCGCATCCGTATCCGTTCAAAATACGCTCCGCTTTTTACTCCGCTACTCCGTAACGGTAACGATACAAGAGATCAGCGTCTTAGTGTCTTGATTGCGATAGAATATTCTGCCCCTAACCGTATACGTCCCAGACGCGTTCAAGTTTACTCCCGCGAAATCCCAGTTGATTTTCAGATCCGCGACGGCGTAAGCTTGTATAAATCGTACATCCATAGTGCTTTGGTCTGGAACATTTACGTTCGCATACAATCCCGCACGGGTTACCATCGTGGGCATATCCTCCGCCGTCAAAACGGAACCCTTTGTTACGACTTTACTATATACGTTGTTGTTCGTTCCTGCAAATTTATTTGGATTGACGCTAGTATCGACATAATCTCCCGTTTGATAGCGCGGCATACCACCCGAACTATAAGTACCTAAATCGGCCGATTGAACGTTATAACTCGGACCGTAAGATATCTTGACCGGAATGACTTTATTATCGAGAGCGTTTCCGTTCCCTTCCCAGTTCCTACTCATCAGCGTAACGCTGACATAATTGTCGTAGTTTCCGCCGTTTTCATACGTTCCGTTTTGGTCGGGCGGATTCTCCACCGCGTCGCCGTACGAGTTTAAACCGCGGTCATCGACGGCTCTTATCTTTGTATACTTAGCCGTGCCGTCCGTCCATACGAAGTATATTCTGCCCTGGTTCTCGTAGTCTTGATCGACCGCCAGCGGACCGCTTGTGTTGTTTCTCGGACCGTAGCCGTTTCTATATTCGACGCGGTTGGTCATCAAGGCGACGACCGTAACGGTCTGCCTAACGGTGATAGTCTGCGTCGGGGTTACGATCGTTCCCTCTCTTTCGACGACTCCGTAGGACTTTCCGTCCAAAGCCGACTTATTCCATGAAACGTTATACGTGCGTTGCTGTCCGCCCGAGAAATCAACCTTCGCCGTCCAATGGTCGTTGATTGGCTCTCCGATGTTGGACACATAGAGCGCCGTCAAAGGAATGTCCGTGCAAGCGTTGCCTTCGGCGGTCGTCGTAAGTACGCCGACATTTTTTACCCGAATCGTTCTCGCCTCTTGCAGCCCCGCCCAGTTGAGATGTGCCGTGTAATCCCTGCCGAAATTCTCCGTGCCTGAGGTGTTTACGCCGCCCGCATCCCAAGAAAAGCCGATAGCGGGAGTGGTTACGGATGTTCCGGTGTCTAAAATAAACGTAACGGTATATGACGTCGGGAGATCGTTTTTCCATCTTCCGTCATACGGATCGATCTCATGCGGCGTATCGTAAGACGTTGATCCGTTCAGATAATACGTTCCCGCGGCGTTCGACCTCGTCGGATCGTTCTTGCCGTTTATGATATATATGTCCATTTTCGCGCCGTATTTTGAGTTTCCGACATAGCCCGCGATCGTGAACTTTTTGTTTGTATTATTCAATCCGCCCGCGGCGATCGCTTTTCTGATCGGATCGAAATCCCAAGAAATGTTTTCCTCTTTCACGACTCCGCCGCCGTAGTTTACGACCGCGGAACGTTTTGTCGACTCATAGTTTGCGAGCGTCGCGTACGCGGTCGCCGCTTGAACATATTGCTTTCCCACCGGGAAAAGCCCGTCGTCCGACCCCGCGGTGGCAGACGCTTCCGCAACGCCGTATACTTGATTCAGACCGATATTCTCCGTCCCCGCTTTATGCGAGAGGCGAAGTATGAGTTTTTCTCTCTTGCCCGCCGTATAAACGCCTTGGAAGTCCGCGTTGACCGCCGAAAGTTTTCCGCTTTCAAACACAAGACTTATTTTTGCGGTCGAGTTTGTGCTGTTTAGCCTGGGGAGCGGCAGAAGCGCGTTTATGAAGCGCATCATATCTTCTTGCCCCGACGAATCCGCGCCGTGGAAATATCCCGTCGTCGGACTCTCCGCGTTTCCGAAACCGTAGCCGCCCGTCGTCCAAATATCGTCCGTCGGATTGCCCGCACCCGCGTTCATAACGAAACCGACGATCATTCCGCTGACGCCCTGCCAAACGGTCTCAGCGACGTATCTGTTATTTGTCGAAGCGTCGATATCGATCGTCTGTCCGGGTACGAGAGCGGCGAGGAAAGTGTTCTCGAACGCGACGAGCGCCTTATCGAGTTCCTGCGCGTTCAAATCGACCTCGATAGTGGTCTTGTTTGTTTTTATGTTAATAGTCGTGCTCTTAATGAGCGGCGGCGCTTTCACTTCCGCTTCGGGTTCGTCCTCCGCGATTCCCACGATGTCCTTCGCGTCCTGCGGAAGCGCGGGCGTAATCGCGGTATTCAAAATATCACTTATGCTGATCGGCAGAGAAGTAAGATTGATCAATTCATAGACGGTCGGCGCTTGCGTCGCAAAGCCTGCAAGCGCGGGTGCCGCCGCCGATCTAATTTCAATATCCATTTGAGTTATGCCCAAATAATAAGTAAACTTTTCCGGCAAGCCCATTTCATTCACACCGATTGCTCCGCCGATTCTGGCATAAACATTCAATGCGTCTTCTTTGAGAGCGAAGAAATACGCCATATTGAGATCGCCCTGTGTGCGCACACTGCTGTTCATACCGAGCGCAAAGCCCGAAGACCCCGAGCCTGCAAGCTGAATCGGCTCCGTCTTAATCGAGAAGTTATAACTGACGTCGATCAAGATTCCCAGCGCGCCGTTAAGCCCCGCGTATCTGTTTACGCCGCCGACGTTATTAAAATCGTTTCTCTGCGGATCGTTCGCACCCGAAACCTGCCCCGCCCCGTCTCTGATCTTAAAGATATAGATATCGCTGGTCTGCCCGTCGCCGACGAGAACGGGAGGTTGATTCTCTAAGCGTGCTGAATAATATCTCTTTCCGTCCTCGCCGATATACGTCGCTTGTCCGGCGACGGATCCATCGGCGTTCGCTCCGAGTCCGCCCGCGGTCGCGTTCGTATCCGGTCTGTTCTTCATCAACGACTCCTTATTTTGGACGAGGATCGTTCCCGAGAACAGTTCCGTCGACGCAGCGTCCGTGCTGATCGTATTGTCAATCAAGGACAGCACCGTCGCCAGCGCGCCCAATCCGTTTGCTTTGACGTTGACGAGTATGAACTTATCTTTGTTACTTTCGAAATCTTTAAAGTCGACCCTTCCGTTTGCCTCCGCGTCGATATCCGCGTTTACGTTAAGGTGAATCTGCCCTTTATCAGGAGCCGAGTCGAATATTTTGACGATTCCGCTTGCGGACAAAGTATTCACGTTCACGGCGAAGTTGTCGAAACTGAGGTTCGGGAGGGGATCGACCGCGCCCGAGACGCTGCCCGCCAAAAGACCCATAATAGATCTCATAATGATCTGCGACATCTCGAAATTGACGGTCGGCGTTACGGCTGAACTTCCCGACAGCGTATCGAGCGAGCCTTCGGCCGCCGCTTGCGGCGTCAAAGTATCGGGGATTAACTTATCGAGGAGTTTCATGATATTGACTTCGTTGATTGCGAGGCGGAGTCCTTTGCCTTCACCGTACGTCCCTTCGTTGACCAGCCCGGACAGATCGACGTAGCCTATGCCGTCGTCGATATAGAAGCCGAACATAATCTTGCTCTTATCGCCGCCTCTGCGGACTTCGAGCAGCAAGTCGGTATTTTTGATATCGTTAGGATCGATATTGACGTCCGCGGCGATGTTGTAGTGTATTGCCGCGTTATCGTCGTAAACGATCGCCACTTGACCCAGCATACCGTAGGTCGTCGTTCCGGTTTCTTCGTCGAGAACCGCGCCCAAGATATTGTTTACGAACGTGCTTAACGTATCGTCGCCCGTCGCCTCTTTGAGCGTCGCTTGAACGTCCATAGTGACTTTCGCGTGGAGTTTAAACGCTTCCAGCAATTCGTCTATATATTTGAATTGCGTATCGCCCTTTTTGCCGCCGGCTCCGTTGTCCGCGATTTCGGTCGAGTCTCTGTATTCCGCCGTTTCGCCGAAGCGGAAACTGTTGACTCTGAATCCGAATACTTGTTCTTTGGTTTTGTCCTCGTCGTCATAGTTGACGGAGATATCGAATCCCACGCCGAATAGATCCATAAAGTTTACGTCGAGGTCGATACTCGGCGCGATTTGGTTGACCAGCGCGCTGAGGTTGACGTTAAAGATCAACTGAACGAGTTGATTCCACTTATCGGGCGTGATCGTAACTTGCGCGTGGAGGGGTTTGAGGTCCGCTTTTATGATGTCGTACATTTCCACAAAGGTGGCGGTGTCGTACCACGGCGAGAATTTCGCGTAAAGCATAACTTCGCCGTTTGTGATCGGGGTGCTTAGGTCGAAGCGTTTTGTCAACTCTTCGTCCGTATACCAGCCGTCTAAGACCAGACCTTTTTTCTTGGGGGCGTTCAAAGCCGCCGCGGGTATGCTTGCGCCGTCCATAACGCCGACGTCTTGGACCGTACCCGCTTCGTCGTTATAGACGAGTCTGACATAGTGGTCATAGACGACGGGATCTTCGTCCTCCGCTCCGCCCGCGACGCTTTCCGCTCCGCTGGGGTCTTGCGGTTCTTCCTGGTGTCCGATGTCGCTGAATCCCGCGATCAAGTCGCCCAGCACGGTCTTGATGATATCGGCGACGTTGATGCCGTCCACGATGATCTTATTGTGGAGCAGATTGCTCGGATTGATTTCGCCGAACGACAGTCCGCTGAGGTCGGCGTACACCTTGTCGCCGAAGTTATAAATCGCGAGAGCGATTCTTTCATAATCTACCGCGCCTTCGCTTGTAAACGGTCTCATAACGATACTGAATTCCGAATCCGTCGTGGTAGAGAGATTGACGTTGAGGTTAATTTCGATGTCTACCTCTCCCGTTCCGGGCAGAATTCCCGTACCCTTGATTTGGATTTTTCTGAAAAGATCCTCTAACGTTTGATATTTTTTGTCGCTTGCCGCCGGACAAACCGCGCGTCCCGTTTCCGTATCTCCGTATTTTGTGCCGTCCGCGCCCAAGAATATCTGTTTGATCCCGATCTCGAAGCCTTCGACGAAGCCGCTGCCGCCGCCCTCGACGGTCTGATACGTTCCGAAGCCCAAGTTTATGATACCGTTGACCGTATCGAGGCTGAACATCGCCTGCGCGCCCGGGATAAGTCCGCCGACTCTGTCATAGAGAGCCGCGCCGAGCGTATCCAGAGTGATCGCGGCGAAACTTTCCTCAAAGAGCGTGATGTCGATGACGCCCGTGTCTTCGTGATATTTATTGACCAACAGCGCGAATATTTCCTCTATCGTTTTCGCGATATCGGGTTTTCCGTTGTCGTCCAGCGCGGACGTTCCCGTGCCGCTTTCCTCCGCCTGTTCTTTGGCGAATTTGCCGAGAGCCTCGCTCAAATCGATTTTGAGGTTCATAATTTTGAGGTGTTTGAGGTTAAAGAGTTTCGGATCGAAAGCGAACATATTGAAAGAGCCGAAGTCAAGATACGCCGTCTGCTGCGCCAGGCTGTAATATATGCTGAAATCTTGTTCGTCGTTTATGAGATTCCACGTTCTGAGAGAGATCGTGAAATCCGTGGGGCTTGCGATGTCGGACACGATAAGTTCGTATCTGCTTTGACCCGCGCCTCCCGGGATCGTCGCCATTCCCGCGATAACGATATTTTCCATCAGCGTTCCGATAGAGAACTCTTTATATTCGGTTTGATCCGGCGCGGACTTAGCGCCGCCCGTTCCCAATTTCAAAGTTTTCAGGCTGAACGCGATAGTTTCCTTCGCGACGGTAGCCTCCGCTCCGATCTCGCCGACCGTCGAGTTAAAGAACGCGCTTACGGTCGCGGGGGGCAGAATGCCCTTTATATAGTTATAAATTTGTTCCGTCAAGACCTTTTGAAGTATGTTCAAGAAACTCTTGTCGTCCTTTGTCCCGATGTTGATAGTTCCGTCTTGATAGCGTCCCGTGAGCAAGCCGAACAAATCGTCGAGAGAGATCGCGGGTTTGTCCGCCGGAGCGGGTTCTTCGTCCGCCGCGCCGCCCGTAGTACCGCCTTCCTCACTTTTCTCCGCTTTGAAAACGTCTTTGAGTATGGCGATGAGATCCAACTCCATAACTATTTTTTGAATGTTCATTTTGGTGATATCCAATCCGAATACACTCATTTGACCCAAATCCACATACACGTGTCCTTCCTCGTAATAGGCGGAGAACTGAATCTTGCCCTCGACGGACGCTTCGAAAGAGAATTTAAACTTCTCGCCGTTCGGATTGATATCCGCCGCCGCATCCTCTCCGAGACTCGCCTTAGCGGCGAGCGCGAGAATTTCGGGGACTCCCGAAACGATCAATTCGAAGTCCAAATTTTTCATCGTTTGACCGAACAGGTCGACCTTTCCCGTCAAGGTTACGCCGCCCGTAATGTTTTCTATGGATTTATAATATCCGGTTTCCGTATCGGAAAGTTTTGACGCGTAAGCGATACCGTTCGCTTCGTCCGTTCCGACGTAGAGCGTCCTCAAATCGACTTCGAGACCTATTTTTTCTTGAAAATATTCCACTTCAAAGCCGAAAACGAGATTCAACGCTTCGAGGTATGCTTTCGCGGCGACGGGGGGCAGATACGCCTCCAATTTTTCCATAACCGCTTCGCCGACTACCCCCGTAAGGATGCCCAAGAAACCGTCGTTCGTGAGCGAAACGCTCATATTGCCGTTTTCCAAGTCGTTTACTATATTAAGGAAACCGAAAAGTTCCGCCAGCGTGAATTTTTCCTCCGCAGGTTCGGTAGGATCGGCGGGTTCGGGATCCGTAGGTTCGGGATCCGTAGGTTCGGGATCTGCGGGTTCGGGATCCGTAGGTTCGGGATCGGTAGGTTCGGGATCCGTAGGTTCGGGTTCCGCGGGTTCGGGATCCGTAGGTTCTGGATTCGTAGGTTCGGGTTCCGTGGGTTCGGGATCGGGTACGGGCGCGGGCGCCGGATCGGGATCGGGTTTATTTGCCGCTTCCTCCGCCGCTTTTTTCACCGCGTCGTTTACCATTTTTTCGATGTCAAGATCGACAAACAATCTGTCGATTCCCATATCGCTGAATTTAAAGCCCATCAAACGCGTTTCGTTGCCCAAATTGACAAAGACTTTTCCGTCGTAGAACCGAACGTCTATAAGCGCGGCTTTATTCGTGTCGTATACGATCCAATTTATGATCAGACTCTTTATATCTATCGTGCCGTCTTTA
Source organism: Clostridiales bacterium (assembly GCA_031276195.1). Classification (GTDB taxonomy): domain Bacteria; phylum Bacillota; class Clostridia; order Christensenellales; family JAISNN01; genus JAISNN01. The sequence goes on along the minus strand of JAISNN010000034.1, from coordinate 37,232 downwards.
TTGATCTTGATCTTATCCAGACCCGAAACGGTCAAACGGTAGGTCGCTTGACCCTTTATGTTCGTGACGAAAGCCGTTCCCGTGATCGAGACCGTCGAATAGTCAAACTCTTTATAGGACGCGAGGTCGGCGGGTATATTATATTTTTTCTCTCCGTCGCCGTATTTTTTGACAAAGAGATCCGCGTAATATTCCTCTCCGCCGATCGAGAGAGTGATTCCGACTCCCGGACCGGGATATTTAGACCCTTCCGCGCCCTCCGGCGGATTTCTGTCCTCACCGCTGAGATAAGCCGAAAGTTGAACGTTTATCTCCTTTCCGTTTACGAATTCCACGACCTTAGTCCCCATACCGGTGATAAGGTCTTCGATATCGATTTCGACTTCTTCTTTCAACGAGTCGAAAATTTCTTTCAATTTCGGATCGATTTCTCCGCCCGGTTTAATCACGCCGTCCGCCGCGCCGTTCAAAAGACCTTCCAGCCCGATATCCGTCAAGAGTTGAGCGATCATACCGTCCGTAATGTCTATTTCGACTCTGCCGCCCGAAGAAGACACCGAATCCAGCAAGAGATTCATAATATAGTCGAGATTGATAACCGGCGCGCCGTCCGCCGAGATTCCGTATACGGCCGCGGACGTAGGCGTAACCGCCGGAGCGGCTTCGGTGATTTCTTTCGCCGCCGACGTCAAATCGGAGATCAATTTTTTCAGTTTCGCGTTGATGTCCAGCCCGTCGATCTTGATTTTGTCCAGACCCAAACTTTTCGCGCTCACGCCGTTTACGTAGGGCAGTTGAACCGTCTCCAAATTGAGATAGATATAACCCGCGTACGCGTTCGTTACGGGATCTTTTTCATATTGATAATATCCGCCGATGACAAACTCGCCGCTCCATCTCTTCGTAACCTCGAAGATGATTTGGTTTTCCTCTATTTTGTCCGGATCGACCCTGACGTCGAACACGATCTCGATATCGCCGATTTCGGGTATCGTTCCGTATCCGCCCAAACTGAGAGAATAAAAGTCGAAGGTACTCTTAAACACTTCGGGCATATCGATTATGACCTTTTCCGATTTCACGTCCAAAGTGTCGACCGTAATGCCGAAGTTCGTTACCGCTTTGCCGTAAGGCGCGTACACGCCGACGACGCTGAAATCGTCGATTTTGCCGTCTATAAAGTTCATATAGAGTTTCGTTCCCGAAAAAGGCTTGCCCTCGTAGACCGTTACGCCGTTTTCAACGACCGTTCTCAAACCGATTACGTCCGCCAAAACCTCGTCGTAGCCCAAAATGCCGTCCACGGGCGTTCCGTCTTCGTTATATTCCGTGATGAGAGGATGTCCCGTTACGCCGGCGAGCAAAGAACTGAGATCGCTTCCGCCGATGTTCCCCGCCATATCGTTAATCATTCCGAACATACCGAAAACGACCGACAAAACCGTATCGATATCCATATCCGCCGTGATCGAAACCAATTCCGATCCGGGCATTCCCTTGATCGGAGTGGTCGTTACGACCGCCGCGCTCGGGAACAAAAATCCGCCCAAGATCGACGTAACGTCCACGGGCAGACTGAGACCGCCGAGAACTGCCTCGACGTTCACACCCATAATCGAGGAAACCGTCTCGCCTATGCCCTCCAAAGCGTCTATGCCGGAAACAGTGAAATGCAAATCGGCGACCGTGGCGTAAACCGCGTCGCCCCTTATGTACACCCCTCCGATAAGATGCCTGTTCTCACCGTCGTCCGAAAGTTCGAGCAGTATCTCGTCGTTAGAAACATATCCCTCCAAACTTCCGTCGTGACCCTTTTTATACTCGCTCCGCGCCGTCGCGTCGAAATTCGCCTGAACCTTTAAAGAAAGCGCAACGTCGTCGGCGTAAAACTTAAAGACCGAGTTGATTCCGATGATCGACGACTTGCCGCCCTCCTGAATCTCTCCGACGGTGTCCAAAATTCTGCCTAAGGTCGCGTTGCCGTCCCACTCTTCGGTCTTCGTAACGCCCGTAAGTTTTGTCGCCTTCGGGCTGCACGCCGCAAGCCCCGTCATAACCAACGCGAGACTTACAACAAAAATCAATATCTTCTTGATACTAATTTTAACCGACATAAAATGTCCTCCTTGAACTGCGGATAATCTTACGGATAATCCTAGCTATACCTATTCTACTACATTTATAAAGGATAGTCAATACCCATTTTAAAAAAAGTTCAAATTTTTTTAATTTTTTTTTGCGTTTTCCCCCCTCCGGACCAAAAAACCGCCCCGATCTCCCCCCGCATAACGAAATTCCCCGATTCTTAAACCACACGCATAAGGAAATTCCACGATTCTTAAACCCCACGCATAACGTTTTAAACTCCCAAACTCCCCCTTCACATATCCCTTGCTTAGCGTTTTCTAATATCCGCTCTCCTTTCCAATATCACTTTAATAGCCTTTTTTAATATCCGCACTCCATTTTCATATCCCTTGCACAGCGTTTTAACTCTCCCGACTTCCTTTTCATATCCCCCGAATATTTTTTTTTACTCTCTCGACCGTGTCCTCTCTCAATTCCCCTCCGTGGGAGGGGATCAAGGGGTGGGGCGACCTTATCCCCCCCCTTCCCATATCTCCCCGAACATCGTTTTAAATCTCTCAAATCTCTTTCCATATCCATTACATAACGTTTTCTAATATCCTCACTCCCTTTTCATATCCCTTGCTCAGCGTTTTAACTCTCCCGACTTCCTTTTCATATCCCCCGAATATTTTTTTAACTCTCCCGACCGTGTCCTCTCTCAATTCCCCTCCGTGGGAGGGGATCAAGGGGTGGGGCGACCTTATCCCCCCCCTCATTTAGTCCGCGCCCGGCTTTGCGCCCAAACCCAACTCGTACCCAAAATAAATTATAAAAACAAAAAACCGCTGCATATAGCGGTTAAACGACAAAAAGACCGCCGTATATAGCGGTCTTTTTATCTATGGCGGAGAAGCCGGGATTTGAACCCGGGCGAGATTCACACCTCCTACTCCCTTAGCAGGGGAGCCCCTTCGACCTCTTGGGTACTTCTCCGTATCAAAAAAATTAAATTTTCAAGGTTTGCGATTTCAAAAACCGCCCCTCTCTTTCGCTAAAACCCTACTCTGCGATATCAATCTCATTCATATCTTGACAATTTCGCCGCAAAACCGCCGCTTTCTTCCGCTAAAAACCGCTTTCCGATATCAATCTTATTCACATCTTGACAATCCCGCCGTAAAACCGCCGCTTTCTTCCGCTAAAAACCTACTCTGCGATATCAATCTTATTTATATCTTGATAATTCTACCACAAAAAAAGTGATATGTCAAAATATTTTCACCTTCTTTTTCGAGAAAAATTTGAAAATATTTTCACGCAAAATATAGTAGTTTAAAACAATAAAAACACAAAATATAGTAATATGTTATCGTCTTGAAGTATAGACACTAAGCAGACACTAAAACTTTTATGACTTTATTTTCGCAAGTTCTCGACGTAAAGCGTCGCCGAAAGTTACATTTTTACCTTTTTCCGTGCCGTTTTTTAGCGGCGGGCGGGGATCGAGTTTTAGGACTTCCTCGGCGTGGTCGAGTATCCAGTCCGCGTTCACGTGCGTTTTCGCGTCCGAAAGCCACGTTTTTTCGGCGTGGGAAAAAAGAGCCTCTATTTTTTCGCGCGGCAATTTAACTTTTTTGAGGACAAATTCTATTCTCGCCTCCGTGATTTTATTCTCGGCGATCGCGTCTTTTAGACGAGCGTATAATTTTTTAGCCGTCGTTTCGAGGATCGTTTCTAATTCCGGGAGCGTTGACACAAATTCCGGGTTTTCAAGACACACACTCCCCCGCGCCCGCGCGGGGGTTTTAGTTTTACTCTCTGTGTGTGTGTTTATATTATTATTAATATTTTTATTATTAATATTTTCTGTCGCGAGGGGGGTGGGGACATTTTTGTCCCCGTGTATGGGGGCATTTTCGCCCCCGTTGGGCATTTTCGCCCCCCCGGGAGTGCTTTCTACCACGGGAGGCGGCGCGAGGTATAAATGTCTAATCATCATCTTTTTGTCCTCAGAATATTTAATGTCGCAATAGATGTGATTCGCGGCGGCGAGTTGACTAATCCAGCGGCGGATCGTCCGCTCATCAACCTCAAAAATCTCCTCAAAGCATTTGTTTTTCGCCCAGCAGAAGCCCGTTTGATTGCAACGCATAGAAATTTCCGCATAAAGCAGTTTCGCGTTTGCGGACAGACTTTTGTCGCCTAAAACTTTTGCTGGTATCACCGCGTAATATGACGTATTGTTCATAGTCTTCACCTCAAAAAATTAAAAATTTGTATGCTACCGCCGGACGTCCGAAAAAACGCCCGCCGATGATAAGTTATAGACCGTAAAAAATTGTATGCTACCGCCAAGCCCTCGCCGGGCTTGTTTTTAAAAAGCAAAAAATATATATACCGCTTACGCGGTATTACGTATTTTTTAAGGCAAAATTACGAACTGTTTTGACCGTCGATAATATTGTATATACTGTCCTCGTAATTGAGTTCAATTTCCCGGTTGTGCGCCGGTACGCAAGCGGCGCACCAACATTTTTCCCGCCCCTCGGCGACTTTCCAGCCGTCGCGGCGTATCGCCGCAACCGCTTTTACAAGCGGTCCGTCCCGCTCCGCGACCGCGCCGCAACGATCGCAGATAAATTTGATTTTTTTGATGTTTTGCAACATAATGTGCCTCCTCTTAGACGTTAATTTTTCCCGTATACGCTTTTCTTGTTATAATTTTTCTGTTTAGTTCACTACCGATTGACGCTGTGTTGTTTCCGCTTGCCATTATATTTCACCTCCCAATTCTTTATCCGGCAACATCGTTCCTTTTTTAATGTGGTAAGCAATGTCGCGTTCCTCGCAAAACGCCACGACGAACTTGGCTTGCTCGTGGAAAAATTGCCTGTGATCGCGATAGGCGCTGATGTCTTTGCTGTAGTTCGTGCGTCCGAAAATGATTTTATCGGCGAAGGCAACAGCCTCTAAAATCGCCGTTAAATCTTGCTCTATTAGGTTCGGCGTGGGATATGGTTCGACGCTCACCCACGTTTTACAACCTGCGTCATGCAACCGTTCAAGTGCCGCTAAGCGTTCACGATACGGCGCGGCTCCCGGCTCGATACGTTCATGATAGCTTTCGTCGAGCGATATAAGGGTGATGCCGTATTCGTTTTCTTCCGAGCATTCGGCCAACTCTGCGGGTAGAAGTCCTTTTGTTAGGACGGTGCATTTGATACCGGCCTCGTTTAGTAGTTTTATTGCGGCAAGGCTCATTTTTTCTATCTCATTATACCCGTACATAAACGGGTCGGTGGTAAAGCAAAGTTGTACCGACTTGATTTTTGCTTTCAGTAGTGGTATCTCGCTCCGCAACAGTTCCAGCGTGTTGCTGACGAGATAAGGTTCAATCCATGCCTCGTAGGATACCACCTGCCTGAATCGCTTCTTTTGCAAGAAGGCGTAGCACGGATACTTGCATCCGTGTGCGCAACCAAGCACATGGTTCATGGTGTAATCGCCGTACTCCACGCCTGTCTTGTAAAGCATGGAACTGCGCATGATGTGGCCTTTTACTTCATTCATGGCTACAACCTCCTAATTGTTACAGTATGGTCTTTTTTGCCGTCGTCCCAAAACGCCGACTCGCCGCGCTGATTCGTGGCAGGGACACGGTCAATGGCAATCTTTGCTTCATTTCTCAAGTCGGTTAATATCGTGTGAAGTATCTTGAACTCACACAGAACGCCATATTCATTCACGAAATCCGCAAGAAAGAGAACCAACCGAATGGAGGGCGGCACTCTTTTGAGATGTGCGATTAGTTTTTGGCGTATCTCATCGGTCGTTATGTATTCGCCATCCGTATTGCGCGTCATGCTTGAATCTAAATCGAAAAGCGACATTTGCCCGCCGTCTTGAATGTTAGTAAACAACTCATCCTTGCGGCTTTGCATATTTTGCGCCATCAAGAAGCAACCGTCATGGTGCTGCGTAGCGTGAATCATCCGATACTTCGGACGCTGTTCTTTTTTGAGACGGATGGGCATATCAAGAACATATTTATACTTCGTCCTCAGTCGTTGCCTGTATTCGGTCGAAAAGCGGCTCTCCGCTTGATAGCCGTCGATTTTACCGTCGTTGTAATCGCGGACTATATTCTGCTAATAATCCCCGCCCGCAATGCCGGTAAGCAGTTGTGCCGATTGATCGGTCGCCTTTACATCCGCCGGGTCGTACTCGACGAGTTCGCTTTCCAAGTCGCGGAACGCCTTGTCATTATTGACCTTACTCACACTCATAGCCCGGCAAGCATCGCGAAAGAAGCCAAACGAGTTCATGTTAATCAATAGTTCTATGCTGGAAAAGCCTTTATCGGCAAAGCCGCTAATCATATCAAAATCCAACGCTTGTATGCCGTAAGGGTCAATGTATAAGAAAACATTGTAGTTTTGCTTGTTGGATAAAAGTTCGCTGATTTTCTCCTCATATCTGCCGGAAACAACACCTATCACTCCATCGGCAGAGAATTCACTGATATTACCGCATAGTTCGTCGGCGTAGTTTAGGTCGATAAAGCAGGTCTCAATGTTTGCCGTCTGCGCTCTGGTTTGTGCGAGACTTTTTTGGCGCACTTGTAGTGCGATGCGCGGAGAGCCGTCATTGCCGTCTTCAAACTTACCCTTGCCGGCAAAGCAATCCACATAGAAGATTGGGCTTCTGCTCATCAATAACTTTTGGAAATACTGTGGGAGATAGCAACCCAAAAGACGGTCTTTGATTTCAGACCAACTGTTCTTTTCTTTGAAAAAATTCACATTGTTTTTAGACACGATATCCACTTCCTTCTTTTATTAGTCGTCTTTGCTATCTGGAAGCAACTCCATAATGTCGCCGACATCGCATTCTAAGACCTTGCAAATCTTTATCAGGACGTTCATGCTTACATTCTTGCCTTTGGACAGTTTCGTGATGGATGCCCAACTGACGCCTGTCGCCGTTTGTAAGTCTTTCTTTTTCATATCTTTGTCAATTAATATTTTCCATAGCTTTTTATAATTCACAGTCATGACCGATCCCTCCTACTCTGAGTTTGCGAACATGGATTAGTATAGCCCATCTAAAACAAAAATGCAAGAGAAATCTACGCAAAAACAAGAATTATCTGCATTTGTGCTTAACAATATATATCACCTCTTAGACGTTAATTTTGCTTTGCTCCATATATGCGTCTTGCGCTAATTTTAAGCCGACGATGACCGCTTTAAGTTGCGGGACTATTTCCTCGCCGAAATCGGCAACGTATTCCCACGCGCCGCCAAAGCCCAAACGATATAATTTGCGGCTTAACTCGTTTTTGTCCGCGGGTAAGTCGTCGAGTAAGTCATCAAATTCCTCTTTTAGTTTCTTAACCTCATCGGCGGCGTGTTCCGCTTTGTATTCCGCGAGATATTTTTTCAACAACTTTTTAACGTCTTTTTTGTACAGATCGTAGTCGAATTGCGTTTTGACGTTGTCCCGGCTCAATTTGCCGAGAAAATAGCCCGTATCGACGCGCTCGCCTCTTAACGGCAAATTACCCAGATCGGGACACCAAGTGCAATTAAAAATCCAAATACCAACGCAATGTAATGCGACCGTCAGAGTTAAAAGACGCTTGACATTTGTAATAATTACCGCTTATTTGAGTTGTTTTAGCGGTCATTTCGCGTTCTATAATCTGCATAATTTTTACCTCGCTTTTTGTTCTATTTGTTTGTAGATCTCGTGTTCTTGCATTCCGATCATCATTTCAAATATTCTTCTTACTTCTTCCTCTTCCTCTTTCGTGCGCTTTTTCTCGGGGGGCGGCCGCTCGGGAAACAGTCTGTTTTTCTGGACAAACGCGTCGGTAAATATTTTTAGATCGCGATTAAAACACGCGCGATAAAATTCACATAACGCCGCGATTTCGGCGTATTCGAGTTTTGTGCAATATATATACATTTTCCCGCGCAAGTAATATCCTTTGAGTTTTTCCCACTCCTCTTCCACACCGCCAAAAACTTTAAACGCGCATTGCGAAACAATCGTTTTTTCGTGTTGTCCGCGAAACGGTATTTTGTACCACCGTCTTTCCGTGTCGGCTTCAAGTTCTCCGGGCGAGATGTTATACTTCTTGATCAGTTTTTTAAGCAATTCCTCGGCGTTCGTCTTTTCGCCGCCCACGCCGCATTCCGCAAGTTTTTTGACCTTCTTTAAAAATTCAACGTTCATTTTTGCCGCTCCTTTTTCCGCAACGTTCTGCGCAGCGTTATATACTTACTCTTGACTTTCGCGCCGTTATCGAGATCGGCTTCGATAACGGTCAAAACGTCGCGTATTTCGGCGGCCGTGGCTTTGTTTAACGCGTTTTCAAAATTGCCGTCGGAGCAGGGAGTCGAGTACAGCCAAGATTTGACGGAGCCGGGTTTAAATTCGTTTTTCATAATGCTTTTCTCCTCAATTTTATATATTTTAATTCGTTTTTTGAGACATTGTTTTTAACGTCGTTTCTATCGTTCTTTCAATAATTTCCTTGTCATATTCGTCTAATCTTCGCTCGCTATTTACGGTAATTTTTATTTGCATTGTGTAAATTTGTTTGTTTGCGCGGCTTTGAATTAGCCGCCCGGCGGGAAAAACGGAAAAATCTATGCAATGTATCGGAAGGTATATTTTCATACTTCGTTATTCTCCTCCGACGCGGGAGCGGCCGTCTCCGCAAGGCGTCTTTCCTCTTGCGCGGCTTTTGCCCGGCGCGCGATCACGGCGTCCGTCAGGACTTCGAGTTCCGCGGGCGTTAGGCTTTTTAGATCGCGCGCTATCGGTCTGCTAATCTTGTCGCTTACAACGTCCGCAACCTTTCGCCCGCAACGCTTCAAAATGCGGTTGACGGTCATTTCCTCCGCGATTTTCGCGATCTTGCTGTTTTCCGACGTCTCGATATTTGAGATCTTTTCGGCCGTCGCGGCCATTCCGTCGAGAAACGCTAAAAGGGGTTTATATGCGTCGTCAACGTCTTTTTCAGTAATAAATTTTTTCTCTTTCATAATATCGCCTCCTCTATTTTTTCTTATCCGGCTTAAAAAAGCCGGGCCGCGTACCGTCTTTATCCTCAACGTCAAAATCGAAAGCGTAGCGATCCTCAAAGCCGCAAAAAAAGCGGTCTTGGTGGTCGTAAGAGTTATACCACTTAAAGACGTTGCCGTCAATTTTTAAGGTCTTTAATTCGCGTTTTTTGGCTTTTTTGTCTATGCTTTTGACATACGTTTCGTGTGCCTCGGTACTCGGGAAAGAGAGATATTTCCACACGGTGGAAACGTTGCCGTTAAAGCGGTTTTTATGTAAAAAAACTTGCTGAATATCGATAACCTCGCTTACTAACTGTCTGATCGACGCCGCGATCCGCGTGTCTCGCTGGCAACTGTACACAATGTCTAAATGATTGTGTCTGTGCATTTCGTAAAATAGTTTGACTTCCGGCGCGAGACGTTCCCAGCAGTCGGAATCAAAATATCGCTGGGCCTCATCGAGATAAACGTGCGAAAACGGCGGCAAAAACATAGGCTCGGTATAGTCCTCTCCGCGCCGCTCCGGCGGCGTGGGCAAGGCTAAGTAATAGCCGTTGCACGCGTGGCGCTCTCTTAGTTTTTTGCCGTATTCCTTGTGTTTTATATTATAGTCGGCGTAAACGAGATGTCGGACGTCTTTCGGGATTTCCAAATTAAAGCCGTAACGCGCGTTTAAGTATTTGATATTTGCCTTGCTTGCCGCAATATCGCTTTTTGCGTTTTGCGTCATATTGAGCACGGCCCAAGCCGTCATAAAAGCCGTTTTGCCCGTACCGGGCTTACCTACGATGGCAGTCATAAGATAATCCTCGTAATTTTTTATTTTTCATATCGCGCCTATACTTAGCGAATTTTTTTATTTCATCACTTTTTCATATCGCGCTTACAATGAGATCGACGTTTGCAATGCGGTATTGTCCGCCGCTTGTCGTGTGAGAGGGATCGATCAAGGTAAAGTCGAGCGTTAAGCCCTCGACAGCTCCAACCTGCAAATTAAGATAAGCGTCGGGATTAGCGGTAACTTCTATTCTTTGCCCGGCAATGCGAATTTCAAAACCCAAAAGAGTATCATTTCCGGAAAAAATATACGTATCCAAAACGAAAGCATAATAACCAATAATAGCCTCAACATAATGCCCGTCAATATAATCGGCAACTTGCTCCGTTATTACAAAATAAGTGTCGGAAACGTGAAAATCGTAAACGCCGCTCCAAATAACAGGCTCGGAGCGTTCCTCGAATTCGAATTCAACAAAAAAACTGACTCTAAAATTTTCAGGGAGCACAATATATGAACCGCCGTAATATTCGGCGAGTTCCGTACCGGTCATATTGTCCGTTTCGGGGTCATAAGGTACAGAGCCGTCAACAAACACAACGTTAAAACTCATATACTCTAACATCGTTTTGTCAATTATGTAGTCCTCGCCAAGCGCAAGTCGCTTAGATACGTTTGCGGCGCGATAGCCGGTGTCCGTACCGTTGATAAACCAATTTCCGTTATCGCCCACATAAGGAGTATAGCCGTCCGCGCCGGCGATACCGTCGATACCGTCAGAGCCTTGCAGACTCAGCAGCCATTCGGCTTCCGTGCCGACAAAACCGTTATCCAGCGCGATTTGATACGCCGATTTGCCGTCTTGACCGTTTAAGCCGTCTGCACCGTCAGAGCCGTCAACGCCGTCTTTGCCGGCGACGGCGGCAATGTTGTCAATATCGGATTTTAAGATCGACATTCCCGCAATCGTGGGCGACACGATCACGCCGATGAGCGAAATCGAAATCAAAATTGAGTATATAATTTTTGTAAATTGCGTCATAATACAAACTCCTTGTTTTTTACTTGTTTTATATGTTTTTTATTTTTTTCACATAAAACTATTGACTTTTTGCGGGGTATGGAATATAATAATTATATAAAGAAAGCGTTGATGTCCTCGGTGATGTCTTAAATTATGTACGAATTAAGTTTCGGGTGGTTCGCTTTCTTTTTTTTGTGCTTTTTTATTCTTGTCAATAACGCTTTGTACGCTCTTTTTATCCGATTCGGCAAATTCCCAATCGGGCAATCTTGATCCAAACTTTTTCTTGTCTTCCTTTCCGGTTTTAGGGCGTATGTAAGATTTTTCTTCGTTTTCTTTCGGATTTGGATTCGGATTTTTATCTAACGGAATATTACGCACACCTTCCGTTATTTCGGCGTGAGTGAGTCCGACATATTCCAATTTACCATCACGCTCCGCATAAATATACGTCGGGTGTCCTCTATTTGCAGACTTCCCGCGCCGAAAGTATCTTTTAAATCTGTTCTTTTTGTCCATTTAATTCCCCTCGCTTTTCGTTCGTTTTTATTTCAATTTTTATTTGCCGTTCTTCCTCAAAGACGAGCGATTCAAATATTTCATTGCACGGACCGAGTGCGCAATATTCCGTTGTATGTTCGTCCGAGTATTTCCAGCATTCGCCGTCTCGCCCGTAATACGGGCAATCTTGATTTTGCATTTTTATACACCTTAAAAAATATTTTTTGTTTTTAGGGATATTTGCCGTAACTTAATTTAAGTTACGGCAACGCCCGGAACGGCAGCGCGATCGATATACCGTTTTTTTAAAGACAATATTAGTTATTCTGCAACTCCGCGATTTCCGCGTCGATCGCCGCGATTTGTGATTGCACGGAGGCGATCACAGTCTCAGTGTCGGCGATTTGCGACAGTATGTACTCCCGCGCGACTTCGTAGCCCGCGGCTTCCGTCGAGTCGCCTTCGCCCGCCTCGTCAAGTTCCGCGATCGCGGCGTTTACTATCGCGAGTTCGCCGGCTAACTCCGTTTTTTTAGTATCGTAAGCCGTGAGTAAGCCGTCCAGCGAGTTTTTGAGCGACGTCAAAGTCGCTAATTTTTTCCCGCGCAAATCCGCGACGTCCGCGTCCGCGTCCGCAAGTTTATCGTCGATATTGTCCAACGCCGGGCCGTAAATGGCGTTAATCTCGTCCAGCGCGGAGGTGTCGCCGGCGGTATTGATTTCGGCTTGCAGATCGGCGATAAGCGCGTCAAGATACGCGCGGTATTCCGCGCTTTCGGCACGGCCTCTCTCATAAGCGGCTTCCAGATCCGCGGGCTCGTAAGAGATACCGCGTAACTCCTCATAGACGGCTCCGCCGAGTACGCCGAGAAGTCCGAAAAATACCGCGGTTAAAGTGATTATGATAATCGTTATTTTGTTGCGTCTTAAAAAATCTAACATTTTGTTTACCTCGATATTGTAGATAGCTTGATATTATAAGTTAAATTTTTAACGGAACCGCTAAAAGAGTTGCTGGAAGCGTAAATAGGGTCATATAAGTCATAAAGAATAAATTCGTAACTAATATATCCGTGTTCGGGAATTTGAGGATAACCGTCTTTCATAACAATATCGCTCATATCATTAGCTATAATTTTAAGCCTAATGCCGAAGCGTGCATTTCCATCAGGACTCTCGCCGAGCACATAAAAACCATTAAAGAGATAACGCCTGTCAACACTGTAACTTTCGATAGGTCTTTCGCTACCTATTTGCACCCCCGAATTAAATCCTTCAACGACAGCGGAACTAAGACGAAGATCAACGCTGTCAGCCCAATGATAATAATGATTGTCAGCATTAGTAATATTTTTCACCTGAAAATAAAAATGAAAACTAAAATTAAGATCATCATCGGGTAGAGGCATAAGAGAATCTCCAAAATAAAACTCAAGATCCCTGTCATCGGGATAAGACGCAAGTGAAGTTGTGGGAGGCTCAACAGTGCCATCAATAAAATATATTCTATCGAAATATGAATTTTTTTTCTGCACATAATAATCTTCATTTTCCACAAATATTTTTTTAGCGAATTGATATCCCCTCAAACTCTCCAACCACGCCGCCTCCGTGCCGACAAAACCGTTTCTAACGGCGATCTGATAAGCCGATTCGCCGGGCGCGCCGTCGGAGCCGCTCTTTATATTAAACAGATAATTCCACACCCCAATAATCTTAACGTAAATAAATCCGCTGGTCGTGTCGAGATAATAATCACCGTCAACACTACCCGCGACCGCGACGGGATTTCCCTCGCCGTAATGCCACTTAGTTCCATCAACGCCGTCCGCGCCGTCAACACCGTCGATTCCGTTTGTGCCGTTTGCGCCGTTTTGCCCGTCGATACCGTCAGAGCCGTCCGAACCGCGCGCCGGGACAGACGTATCCGCATTACCGATCCACCAATTGCCGTTTTGACCGATATACGGCGTGTAGCCGTCCGTGCCGTTGATTCCGTCCGAACCGTTGATTCCGTCCGTGCCGTTTGCGCCGTTTTGACCGCGGAGACTCGCCAGCCAATCGGACTCCGTGCCGGCGAAACCGTATTGCACGGCAATCTGATACGCCGATTTACCATCTATGCCGTTTGTGCCGTTTTGACCGTCGCGGCCGTCAACGCCGTCCTTGCCGTCCGAGACGTTAATGCCGTCGATATCGGAGCGCAAGACCGCAATGCCGGCAATCGTCGGCGATACAATCACGCCGAGAAGCGCGATCGAGATAAGAAAAGAAAACAAGATTTTTTTGAATTGTAACATAGTAATAACTCCTTAAATTTTTTTAAATTTTTATATATTTTTTTGTGTTTATTATATTAAACTTATAATCAAATCGACATTTTTGAAGCTATATTGATTACCGGAAGTCGTATGACTCGGATCAATCAATGTAAAATCAAAAACAAGCCCGCCGAAAGCAAGAGACAAATTTCCAAAAACGTTGTCATCGTCAGAAACAATATCAATATCTTGCCGCATAACTTTTAAACCAACCCCCAAAAGCGCATCCCCACCCGAAAAAATATAGGAACAAGACAAAAAAGTGTAGTAATTAACATACGCCTCTAAGTAATGCCCCTCCACCTCGTCCGCGATATATTCCGAATGAAGTAAAGCCTCGCAAGTGTAAAAATCGTAAGCATAGACAAAAGGAATATCTTCGCCTTTAATTTCAAATTCAATTTTAACGGCTATTCGGAAATTTTCCGGCCCGTCAATAATAGAATCGGCATAATAAGCGGCAACGTTTCCCCAAACATTAATTTCCGGATCGTAGGGTATAGAGCCGTCCACAAAAGTAACCTCAAATTTTAGCGGATCAATCTCGGCGGGATAATAAGCTATAACATAATCCTCGCCGAGAATAAGTTCCCTCGAAACGTTTGCGGCGCGATAACCGGTGTCTGTACCATTGATAAACCAATTTCCGTTATCGCCCACATAAGGAGTATAGCCGTCTTGACCGTCAATACCATCGATACCGTCTGCACCTTGCAGACTCAGCAGCCATTCGCTTTCCGTACCGGAGAAGCCGTTCTCAACCGCGATTTGATACGCCGATTTGCCGTCTTGTCCGGGCGCACCGTCGATACCGTCCTCACCATCGATACCGTCGATACCGTCCTCACCTCGCAAACTCGCGAGCCACTCAGCCTCCGAGCCGGAGAAGCCGTTCTCAACGGCAATTTGATACGCCGATTTGCCGTCTTGACCGTTTAAGCCGTCTGCACCGTCTTGACCGTCTGCTCCGTCCGCGCCGTCTCTGCCGTCCGCGCCGGCAACGGCGGCAATGTTGTTGATATCGGCGCGCAAAATCGACATCCCCGCGATCGTCGGCGAAACGATCACGCCGATGAGTGAAATCGAAATCAAAATTGAGTATAAAATTTTTGCAAATCGCGTCATAATGCAAACTCCTTGATTTTTGCTTGTTTTGTATGTTTTTTTAATTTTTTGCTTAAAACTATTGACTTTTTACGGGGTATGGAATATAATGTATTTGAAAGAGTTACTGTAACCTTGTTTTTAACAAGGCATAGTCGAAAGGACAGAATTGTAACTCTTTTTTTATTTGTCTTTTTTGTTATTTTTGCTATACCGCTCTATTAAATGTTTCGGCATATCTAATTTTTTATTATGAGGCTCAAACAATCTTTTAGGCTTTTTCGCCGGACGCTTTAAATACATCGGCCGATCATCCGTTTTGTCGGGATTAGGATCAATTTTTTCATAGTCCCTCTTTTCCGTGTGTATCGCTTCACGGTGTACAAAGCCGTCTTCCATCTTTTTAGTTTTTTTATTTATAACCCGTTCTTCGTCGATAACAAGGGCCGTCCTGCGTTTGCTTATCTTTAACCTCGCCCAAAACGGATATTTATCGGGAAAAATCGCTTTCGGTTTATTTCCGCTTGCTTTACCCTC
Source organism: Clostridiales bacterium (assembly GCA_031276195.1). Classification (GTDB taxonomy): domain Bacteria; phylum Bacillota; class Clostridia; order Christensenellales; family JAISNN01; genus JAISNN01. The sequence goes on along the minus strand of JAISNN010000034.1, from coordinate 21,822 downwards.
GTTTATTTTCTTGCCGCTTTTTATAACTTTTTTATCTCTCTTTTTCATTATTTATCCCTCCGCGCCGCTTTCCAAGCCGTTTTTAATGTTGTTTATTGTGTCGTTTATCTCTTCAATGAGATCATTCGCGATTTTAAGCTTAGCGTTCGAGGTGGCAATTATCTCATTATACCCGCCTATTTCCTCACTTTTTTCCCGGACAAGGCGATCGTAGTTATCGTATTCTCCTTGATGGTACATCAACAAAGCATAGTTAAACTCATAGTCGCTTGAAAGCGATATATATTTATCTCTAACGCGATAATAATAATCGATATAAGCGGAAACAAGCGAATTAGCGTAACCGGAACAATCCTCGGCATTCCAAGCGTGCCCGAAAAGAAATTTATCACGGCGCGCAATTTGCTCGTCTGTCTTAAACGGCCACGCCGCCCCGCCCCAATAATTAGTCGCCGCCGTCCCCGCGCCTGCGTTGCTCGGATAAGAAGATCTCAACTGAGTTTGCATATCCGGAGCATAAAAAGTTCCGCCGCCGCTGTAATCGGAAAGTTGATATAAAACAAAATCATACTCTTCCCGCTCAATGGTGTCCCCGAAATCATCATCGATCCAGCCGATACCGGGATCGAAATCCGGAGGGTAAATGTTTTGCCAAGTATCCGGAATGTAAAGAGGGACCGAATCGTAAACAAAATTATTAATATAGTTAGTGTAATAGATAATTTCAGGCAATTCATCATCGCGCATACTTAAATAATCGTCGCGTTCTCCTTCGGCCGCTTCCTTTTTAGCCGCCGCTTCCGCTATATCGTTCTCGTAATTCTCCGCTATCGCCGTCCACGCTTTCAGCCGCAATTCTTGCAACGCTAAATCTTTGTTGTCATCGCCGCTAAAATTAAATTCGAGATCGACGATGTAACTTTCCAGAAATTCAAGATAATCGATCAACGTGTCCATTTCATTTTCAAGCCGCGTAATTTTTGCCTCATAGTAAGCGACCATATTGTTATATTTCTCTTCCGCCTTTCGGTCGTTCTCGACGATCTCCGCTTTTAATCGCTCAACCTCGTTTTTGTAATATTCGAGATCGCCGGCATAGTCGTTGTATCCGCGCTCGTACGCCGCTTTTATGTCGTCCGCGGCGACGTTTACCGCGCGGTTCGCTGCGGGGAAAAAGTAGACTAAGCACATAACAAGCGCGGCGATCAACAGCGCGGCAATGCCCGATATTAATAATTTGTGCTTGTATTGCATACCTCGCATATGATCACCTCCTTAAAATAGCGCGGGTAAATAGCGACCGACCGAGAAGCCTAAAATCATTAAACCGATAGCCGAAACGATAACAAAAACGGTTACGACCGTCGCGTAATTATCGCGCGCAAAGTCGGCCACGCCGCGGAAAAACGCGCCGATCGCGGAAAAAACCTTGCGGAAAAAGTTGCCGATCGGCGTAAAAATTTTGCGAAAAAACTCTCCGACGGGCGTAAAAATCCTACGGAAAAAGTTACCGACGGCCGAAAAAACGTTGCGGAAAAATGAGCCGATCCGCCCGAAAATGCCGCGAAAAAAGTTGCCGATCGCCGCGAAAAAAGCGGCAAACCGATCCGCGACGCTCTTAAAAAAATCTCTTATCCGCTCCGCGATTCCGCGGAAAAAACCGCCGATTTTGCTAAAAAATTGTTTCATAATAAGTATTAAACTCCTTTTTTATTTTTTATTTTATCCACACAAGAACGACAATCGAGCCGATTATTATAACCGCTAAAACGACGATAACGAGCCAATAATAATTAAGATCTTCCGCGTATAACGGGCTTTCGACGTCCGCAAATATGTCTATCGGCGCGCTCACCGCGGGAATAACCGTATCTTTACCGTCGCGGGAAAAAGTTAATTGAATAATATCAAAATCAAAGTAAACGGTTTCCCGGGCGAGATATGCTTGATTATCCCAATATTCATCGAAACCGATCGTGTCGGGGTGATGATAAATCAATAAATCCTCCGCATAATAGTCGGTTACGGAATAGCGGAACAAATATACTCGCTTATCGGGGCTTATTAATTTCTCCGCGTTGTAATAGTCTTTCAGCGCTTGCACATCTTGTTTAGCGATAAGTAAACGTTGCGCGATTTCCGCGTCCGTACCGCTAAAATCGCTCGCTTGAATCTCGTAAAACGGCGTTATATCTTTTACGTCAGTACCAAAATCAAGCTGTTTCTTGCCAAACCAATCGAAAAAAGCGACAAGCCCGTAATCGATAAACTTATTAAACCACCCCTCGTTATAGACAAGCATATTAAACTTGTCCGTCGTGTCAATATCAAAAACGACTTTACCGCCGCCGGGCTGAAACAGATCCGCGCTTATAGTCCCGTCCTTGATCGGCAGCGTGCCGCTCTCGTATGACTTATCGTAGTCTAAGACCCATTCGCGGAGTGTCTCCCCCGAAACAACATCGTCTCGGATATCGTTGACGCGGAATAGATAATATAAAACGCGCTCGATATAATAAAGAGAATAATCATAATCGGAGAAATCGTAGATCATTTTAGGATTTAACGCCCAATCCCAAGAATTAGACATAGCAACAGCTATGGGATCGTAAAAATTGAGATATAAACTACGTCCGATATCAGGGTTGTACTCGTTGAAACGCTCGCCGATGTACTCAATAAATTTATCGTAAACGACGCTACTCTCAGTAACCACCATATTTTTTGTCTCGTACTCGTAAGCCTCCGCCAAAATACGGCTCAAAATACCGTAATCATCGATGTAGCGGTTATCAACCGCAAAATATACCGAATTAAGTTGATATTTATAGCCTTTCCCCTTGTCGCTGGACGGCGTGCGGTAAAACGTGTCGCGTACCTCTAATTCGATCGTGTCAAATTCGGAGTATTCGACGCTTAGAGTGCTGTCGTCGTAAACACTTACTCCGTAACCTTTCGCATAACCGGAAAAGACATACCGCCCGCCGACTTTATAAGCCGTCGCGTTAGTGTCGCCGGGATATACTAACTCAATTTCAGCTATATCGTAGATTCGCTTGACGGGATTGACGCGCTCCAAGACCGTTTTTCCGTCAGTGCCGGGACGGTCAAGAACGCGGAATTTGTAGAATAGGTTTGCTATTTCGCCTTTCGAGCGATCACAGTAAAACAGATCGAATTTGCCGTATTCCGTCGCTTCCCACGTCTCCGAAAATGCGGTTGCCATTTTGATATTGTTAAAGTACGTCAAAAAATTTATCTCGCGGCCGGACGGATTATATATGTACAAGTACATACCGAAATTGCCTTGCAGTGATTTTTTAAACGTGTAAGCATACTCGACAAAGGTCAAAAATTGTGGATTCGCGTGTTTGCCGCTTGCGGAAACGTCGACATACGGATAATCCGCGATATCGAAAGCCTTGCCGTTTATCGTCGCGGAATTGAGATCTGTCATTATGTCCGTATCGTCAAACTCTAAATTCGTAACGACCTCGGCGCGGCTGATCGCGCCAAAATCGAGACCGCCGAAATTGACAGCCCCGAAAGCAGAGCAAAGCACTAAAATTAGATATATGATTTTTTTCATAATACGCCGCTTAAAATCTTTTTTTTGTGGATTTGTACTTATAATATTTTCTCTCTATGACGTTTCCGCGGTCGTTCAAAAGTTCCAATCTCGAACCGTCAAAATCTGCACCGAGAGCGGAAAAATAATCGTCGGAAAATTCTTTGAATGCTTTTCTCGCTGAGCCGTCGTTTTTTGCCTCGATTATTTCGGCAATCTGCGAGTACGATATTCCCTCGCCTTGCGTCCATTTAAAAAAAACTATTTGATATTTCATTTTTTGTTCACCTCATTATTTTTTAATTATGTCCTTTACAAAATCGACGATCACGTCATAGACACCGTCAAAACCGTCGAGCCACTCCAAGACGAGATCAAAAAACTGCTTGACGTAATCAAGCCCCTTAAAAATGTAATCGATCGCAGTCGTACCGAAAAGCCCGACCGCCGCCGCAAGCAAAATCGTCGATATCAGTCCGAGCAAAAGTGTATTTTTTAAAAATTTGATCATAGTAAACTCCTTTCCTTTTTTTTGTTTTTTGTTTTGTTTGCGGCGCGATTAGCATAACGCCGCGCCGCGATCGAAAATCTCGTCAATCTGGGAGATCGTTAAATCCTCGTGAGCGACGACGAAATAAGTCAGAGCCTCGCGCTTCGCCGCGTCTAAGTCGTACGAGTCAAGCAAGCAATGCACTAACTCCGTGAGACTCTCGTCGCCGTAATATCCGAGATGGTCGCGGATCGCGATCTGTCTTTCCGTCAAATAGCCGACGTGCCTCAATTTCAATTCTTCCGGGTTTTCAATTTTCGCTTTTGCCATTTTATTCACCCTCGCCCGCGGGAGCGGCCGCCTCGTCCTCTTTCGTAGCCGTCTGCCACGTTTCGTGGACCGCGAGCGCGGCCGACGCGTCGCCAAGTTCTTTCGCGCCCACGCGCAGAATAAAATCTTGCGCGGTGTTGAATTCTTTCCAGGTTACTCCGTACTTTTTAAGAGCCTTTTTTACCGAGATCGCCATTTTATTTACCTCCGATTTTCTTTTTTTCTTTTTTAGGCTTGTCGTGGACTTTCGTCGTTTCCGGATCGACAGTTTTGATAATTTCCCCGCGATCGTTGAGTAATTCGATCCGCTTTAAAATTCCGGCTTTGTCGTGGACAAAATTCGCCGGCGTGTAAGTCTCGTCGTTGCGCTTGACTCTGATCTCTCTCGCGTGCTGCAAAATGTTGCCGCTTGCTTCGAGTAAGACTATTTCCGGGGCTTTTCTGCCTTTGCGAATTTTAACGAGCCGTCTTTCCGTGTCAACGTCGGCGATCGTGCCGATTAATTTTTGCTTTTTCATTTTGATTTACCTCCTTTTATTTTTTTGATTTTATATTTCGAGTTTAATTAATAGAAATTTTCCGGCATATCGAAAAAAGCGTCGCGGTTTTTCGATATCGCTTTGCGGATTTCCCGCACAAGCGCATTATTTACTCGCATAAAACATCTGTCGCAGTAAGCCCCAAGAAAAACAGTTTTTCCGTCCGGGCGAACGCCGTTTATTTCGTTTAGATCAAAATCAAACGAGATACTTTTGATTTGCGTAAAATTTTGGGAGTCTTGACTCCTGATCCAGATTTTCATAATACTTCACCTCATTTGCCGCCGAGCAAAATCAAAAGCACAGAAACAAGCACAGAGTAGAACACAGAGCAAAATCCGATCGCGACCGCGACGGTTGCCCAGCCCGAGATCGGATTTTTCATTTTCGCGTCAAACGCTTGTAATTTTTGCTTAATTTTTTGATACATTTTTTTCTCTCCTCTTTTTCGTTTTAACGGTGATTTTGATGTCGGCGATCGCCGGCGATTCCAACAATTTAATTAACGCGCTCGTTTCGTGTATCCATTCGCGTAATTTTTTGCGCGTTTCCGGATCGACAATATTTTTAAGTGCGACGGCTGCGTCTTCGTTATTTTTTTTTAATTCCGTCAAATAGTCCTCTTTGCTGATTTTTGGCATTATCTTACCGCCTCGCACTCTATATTTTCGATTTCATAAACAGGCATTTTTTGCACAATTTCCGCGATTTCTTGATACGTGAGTTTTATGCCCGTATGCAAAATTTTTGTCGGAACGTGCGTTGTGTTTGCAACATTGAATCGCGCTTGCGTGTACTTCTTTTGCAATATCTGCAAAATTTCTTGCTTGCTGATTGTTTCCATTTTGTTTTACCTCGTTTTTTTTATTTTTTATTTGGTTTAATTGTTTTCATTGTCTACTAACACGCATTCGCAATTTTTGCGAGTTGTATCTAATTTTTTTTCCTCGTAGCGAATAGCCGAGTAGCCGAGAAAAATCATTCCCGCGACGCCGAGAAAAATAATTGAAAGAAAGAACAGCATTACTTTGTTCATAAAAATACCTCTTTTTTGTTTAATTGTTTTTTAGTCTAATAATTTCAAGCCGCCGAAATTCTCGATCAGCGGATTAGCGGATATCTCGTTTTTGATTTTAACGCGGATTTTTAGACGATCGAACGATTTTAAAAAGCGACTTTTTTCATAGGCTAATGTTTCATATTCGGCTTTTTGGAGAGCGCAAAATTCCCGGAATGAGGGGCAAAATTCTTTCAAAATCGGCGGCATATTTTCATAGACGCGTTTTTTGTATTGCGTAATTATGTCATTGTCGATAACTCCGCGAAAATCGGAAAACTCCGAGAGATTGCGAAACGTTATGTTACTTGCCGCGCTAAGACAATTACAGAATTCTGTCCAAAATTGCTCGGCACTTTTTTCCGTCGCGGAGAGATACTCCTCCGCGCGTGAAATGATGTCCGAAATATGCGGACAGAATTGTTTTGTTTTAATAGAATCATTAATAGCGCGATCTATTAATTTTTGTGGATAGTCTTTTAAGTAGGAATGCCATAAATCTACTTTTAAATTAAAAGTAGATTCGTCTTTTATATCTATGTCGCGAGGATACTCAATCGCAAGAGTTATCAATGCTTTACGTATAAGTTCTTTTTCCATTTTTTTACCTCAATTTTTTGATTTTTAGATAACATTTTATGTTACTGTATCAGTATAATCTCATTTTATGCAATTGTCAAGTATTTTTTTACATTTTATGTTACAATTTTTTTATGATAAAATTTGGAGAAAAAATAAAAGAGTTAAGAATTGAAAAAAAATTGTTGCAAGGTGATATCGCTAATTTTTTAAACACCACAAAACAAAATGTCTCGAGATGGGAAAATGGACATTTTGAACCCAGCCAGGAAAACATTATAAAATTAGCAAATTTTTTCGGAGTAACAACTGACTATTTGCTCGGTCTTGAAAATGAGGACGGCACAAAAATTTATGAGAACAAAGCCGTGCAGAAAAAAACCGCCGTGCAAGAAAAACCAGAAATTTTAAAACTCTACGAATTATTGCCGCGACGATATCAAGCGGAATTGACAGGTTTCGCGCAAGGACTTTTGCGCTCGCTTGAAAAAGACGAAACAAAAAGAGCATAAAATTTTTGAGGGTTCTAAATCTTCGTGATAAAAAGCGTTATCGGTTGCTTTATTTATCACAAATTTTTAGAACTCCCACAAATTTATAGAGGGGCATAATGGAAAAAATAAAATCTTTTATAATAATTCCCAAAAAAGTTTTATATGATAAAAACTTGTCGCAAGGAGCGAAATTGCTTTACGGTGAAATATATTCTCTTTGTAAAGGGAAAGGCTTTTGCTGGGCTGAAAATAGCCACTTTGAAAGTCTCTATGACTCAGGCGAGCGTACTATCGTTCGTTGGATTAATCAACTTGTGGACAACGGTTATATTAATCGTGAAATAAAATACAACGTCAACGGCAAAACGGTACGCTATTTAACTATTAATTTTGATATTTTTAATGAATAAAAATGCCGTCATTTTTGTGACAGATTTTTACGCGCAATGCAAAAATTCTTTTGCATTGCGCTATAAAGAAATTCGCGACGCTTTGCGACGCGAAATAGACTTGCCCACCCCTAACCCCTCCCACGGGAGGGGAAAAAGGAACTTAACTTACTTTTATACTCAAAAAGCGCCATACCGCTCGCCGCGCGCTCTCGCGCTCTCGGCGGCGGTATAGCGCTTTTCTCGATTTTTTTCTTTCTCCCGACTTTTTTGTCTGTTAAAAGAAAAGCGATATGCCATATGTTATATGGCGTTTGCTCGGCTTTTTGCAGTCGTCGGGGATTTTCGTTATTGTGTGTGTTTCTTTATATATTTTTTTGTGTTTATTTTAGCGTATTTATATTTTTTTGTCATAATTGTATCTCTTTTTATAATTTTTAATGGTAAACTTTTTCTATCTTATTTTTCAGGAGGAAAAAGTTTATGACAGAGTACGAATTGCAAAAATTGTTAAAAATCGCCGACGAAATTTACAGTTTGGTCGGAGAATCTCGCGGGTTCAACGCCGGGGAGCGTATGCGTATGGAAAACGCTTTCCATATCGTTGAAAAAAAAATTCAAGCGGCATAGCCGCGCCTCCGATCGGCGGCGCGCGAAACGGTCAAGACGGTAGCATTATTGCGAAAAGTAAGGAGGATCGCGAAATGTTACTTGACATAAAAGGTATATCGATAGACGGCAAGCCGCGCAAAGACGGCCGCTGGCAAGGTCGATACACCGAAAACGGAAAACAAAAATCCGTATACGGGAAAAATCAAGAGGAGGTAAAATTAAAACTTAGCAAAATCGTAAACGGCGAAAAGCCGAAAACTAAGGCAAAGCCCGAAAAATTAATGCTGCACTCGTGGCTCGACGAAAACTATAAACTGTTTCGCGTGCCGACGCTCAAATCGCCGACAACGCAAAATAATATCGAAAGCAAAATAGCAAGATTGAAAAAATTGTTTCGCAATCAACCGCTCGATAAACTCGACGCTATCGCGATTCAAAGCGTTTTGATGTCGGTTAAGGCGACCGCCGAAAGAAAAGTGCTTTACACCGAACTTAACGCCGCCTACGAAAAAGCGGTAAAATTGCGCAAGATTAAGTATAATCCGTGCGAAGCGGTAGTGCTGCCGTCGCACGAGAGCAAACACCGCGCCGCTCTGACGCTCGCCGATCAAGCAAAATTTTTGAAAGAACTTCACGCAAGTGAAAGTAAATACAATTTCTTAATGTTTTTTATGCTCGGCACGGGGACAAGAATTGAGGAAGCCCTTGCTTTGACTAAAAAGAAATTTATTTTTACGGATAACGGTTGCGCCGTAAAAATAGACAGTTCTTTCACGAAAACGAAAGAGGGCTACAAAATCAAAAAAGGTACGAAAACGACGGCGGGCGAAAGAATTATTCCGATATCCGAAAAACTTTACAAAAAAGTAATGAATTACGCCGCGGAAACGGAGAACACCGACCGCATTTTTAATATGAGTTACGAAGCGTCTTATACGGCGATAAAAAATTTTTATATCAATGCGGGTATATCGAACGGCAACGCGCTGCATACGCTTAGACACACTTATTCTACTCGATTAGAGGAACTTGGAGTGCCGGAGATAATTCGCGGTTATTTGCTCGGACACAGAGGCAAAAACATCACGAATAACACGTATACGGACGTTCAGAGCGAGTATTTAGCGCGCTATATTCCAACCGTAATTTTATACATCGACGCGCTTTTTGACACCGAAAACGACACTGAAAAATAACTTATTTATGCTGATTTTGCGGAAAAACGGCTGTTTTTACGGGCAAAATAGCCGTTTTTCTTAATATGTGTTATAAATTTATTTTCACCTTAATTTTTAATTTCCCGTTTTGCTTTACCTCTATATAAAATAAATTACCCTTAAAAATGAAACAACAAAGCGGAGATAAACGAAACGGCTTAAAGCCGATAAGTTTTTTTATTCAACGGCGTTTTGCTTTTTTAAAAAAATCATTAAGAGTTTTTGAAAAGAAAGCGGCGGCAATTTGCATTATCATATTTATTAAGAGTTTTTGAAATAGGGTACGCGGGAAGAGTTTTTGCAAAAAGTTTTCCCCCGTATATTTTTTATTTTTAAAAGTCCCCCCCCTCGTTTATTTTAATTAGTATAAAAGATTTTTTTAAATTCCGTGATTTCCGCGCTATGCAAGGTTCTTTTACCTTTTTCGCCCGGGATTTTCAATTTTTTGATTAATTTCATCGGTTTATCCGAATAGATATGGACATAATCGCCGATAAGCGCGGCGTCGTCCGGTTCGTGCGTAACGAAAAGCGTCGTTCTGCGGTCGGCCGCGAAATATTTCAGAAAGGTTTCCGCGATATTTTCTTTCAAAGAAAAGTCGAGCGCTTTGAAGGGTTCGTCCATAAGGAGGGCGTCGGACCGGTATGCGAAAGCGCGGATCAGCGAGAGTCTTTGTTTCATTCCGCCGCTCATTTCGCGCGGATAGAGATCTTTTGCGGCGGACAGCCCGGCCGAATCCAAAAAGGAATTTATGACGGTTTTCAGTTCGTTTTTGTCGGGATATTTTCCGCTCAGGATAAATTCGAGGTTTTTGTACGCCGTTTTTTGCGGAATCAGCCGCTCTTCTTGAAAGACGTAGGAGACGTTTTTAGGCGCGTTTACGATCCGTCCGGCGTCCGGGGCGAGGTTTCCGGCGGCGAGATTTAAGAGGGTAGTTTTTCCGCTTCCGGACGGACCGAATATGCAGTTCACGCAATTGTTCTCAAATTCGTCGCAAAAGTTCTCGAACACGACCGTTTCTCCGAATTTTTTATATATGTTTGAAAAAGTCAGCATAAAAACCCGATCCTTAACGTTTAGAATTTTATAAATCTTTGTCTTTTCTATATATTACGAATTTTTTAAATTTTTGCCTTTTCCGCGTATTACGGATTTCGTAAGCCTTTGCCGCTTCGTCTATTATTTTTCGTTTAATTTTTTAAAATTCATATTGAATTTCGTAAGTTTTCACCGCTTCCGCATATTACGGATTTCGTAAGCCTTTGCCGTTTCGTCTGTTATTTTTCGTTTAATTTTTTAAAATTCATATTGAATTTCGTAAGTTTTTACCGCTTCCGCGTATTACGGATTTCGTAAGCCTTTGCCGTTTCGTCTGTTGTTTTTCATTTAATTTTTTAAAATTCATACGGAATTTCATAAATTTTCGCCGTTTTTAATTTCTTATATCCGAACGGAGTCCCGTAAATTCTTAATATTTTCTATTAAATATTTAAAATATTTAAAATGAAATTCCGTAATTTTCTAATTTTTCCGAAATTCCGTAAAACCTTTTTTAATTTTTCCGAAAAATCTTTTTATCCGCCCTAAATCGGGATACAAAAAAGGCATACTCAGCCTGCTTATCACCCTCAAAACCGTCTCGCAAAAAAAACTCAGCGCGACCGCAATCGTAAGCCACGCGAACGACGCGGCAAAATCAAACCCCTGCCCCGCCGCGAGAATCATACCGCCCACCGAAGTCGTGGATATGCCGAAGACCTCCGCGGAAATGACGACCTTTATATTCAGCCCGAAGCCCGCGATCACCGACGAAAAGACGTAGGGCAGGATTGCGGGGAGGTATATGCCCTTGATTTGGCGGATTTTTTTGACCTTGAAGGTGTCCGCCATAACGAGGATATTTTTATCGACGCTTTCAAACGCCGCGTAGATATTCTCATAGACGAGGGGAAAAACCACCAAAAAAGCCACGGCGGCGGACACGGCTTTGCTCCCGAAGACGAGGAGCAGAATCAAAACGAGAGCCATAGTGGGCATCGCGCGGCAAAGGCTTATGAACGGACGGAAAAAATCCCGCAGAGGCTTAAAAACGTGCGAAAGCGCGGCGAAAAAAAACGCGGGGACGAACGAAAGGGCAAAACTGAAAAAACTTTTCCAAAGGGTGTTAAAGACCGCCGCGAAAAATTTCGGTTTTTCAATTTCGGCGGCGATCGTTTCCAAAACCTTTAAGGGGGAGGGGACGACGCCGCTTTCCTTATAGAAAGTCTCGGAAACAATCTGCCAGACAACCAAAATCACCGCGGCGGAAAAAGCCGTCGCGGCAATTTTAAGGAGATTTTTTTTTATTTCCGACTGTTTTTTTTCCATAATTATTCTTTTTTGTCCGAATTTGACGTAAAATTTCCGGGAGTTCTAAATCTGTGTGACAAAAAGTCATACCGGTCAAGCAAAATCATCACACAAACTTAGAACTATCAAACTTCTTAACACGTTTCGGACGCAAAACTTCTTATTTTCTCATTGTCGGCGATCAATCGCCAAAAGTTTTTGAAAAGGGGCGCGGCGAAACGTCGGCTTGAAATTTTACCCTTTACGTCAACGGTTGCAAAGAGCGGAAAGTATGCGTTTTAACGAAACGCAATTACTAAAAGTTTTTGAAAAGGGGCGGAGGGGGGAAACTTTTTACGAAAAAGTTTTCCCCCGCGTAAAATTCCTAATAATAAAACTCTCAATAATAGAATCCGCCGTCGGGCAATTTACCATGAACCAAGGTCGGCGATTCCGCCAAAATGACGTTCAAATACGTCTCGATATTGATCTTTGCCGCGTTAGCCGCGACGAAATTCAGGGGCAATCTGCCCGCTTCGACGGCGGTTTGGACAATTTTTCCGTTCGGGATCGCCGTCGAACCCAGACGGTTTTTGGCGATTTCGCCCGCCTCGAAGGGATTGTTTTCGGCAAACTCCGCGGAGTCTTTGACGAGCGCGATAAATTTATCGATAAATTTCTTATGTTTTTTCAAAAGCGACGCTTTAAATACGATTCCCGCCTGAGGAAAAGAGCCGCCGCCGTTGTTTTTTGCCCATTCGGTTTGCAAGTTTATGACCGCCCTGTACGGTCCCCAATCCTTGCCCGTCGTCGCGCCCGTGATAGCGGTTGCGACGGGTTCGGCGAGGAGGGCGAATTTAACCGCCGTTCCGTCTATGCTTCCCGACGACGCGAGAATGTTCCGAACGTCGGCGACGGCGTTCGCGTACACAATATTAACTTCGTCTGCTTCGGGCGTATAGGACGCGTCCTCTTCGGTATATTTTATGTCGTTTTGCTTCAAAACCGCCCTGAGCGTGATGCCCGGGGTCTCTCCCTTTCCGAACGCGAGAACGGTATTCCCCTTCAAGCCGTCCAAAGTAACCGTTCCGCTTTGGTTGGAAACTATGTGCATAATTCCCCAGACGCCGACGCCGGCGAGGACGTAGCCCTTGTTCATATTATACACCGCGGCGCAGACGTTGATCGGCGCGGCGGCGATATCGGGTTCGCCCGCGATAAGGGAGGCGGCGAGGGCGGAGGGGTTTGCGACGGTGGAATATTCGACGTCGTAGCCCTTGACGATTTCGGGGTCGTCGCTTCTCAGTTTCGCGAGACTGAGGAGGGGCGCGCCGTCGGGCATATAGACCTTTATGTCGGGTATGTCGGGCTTTTTGAACCAACCGTTAAACAGTTCGCAGGACGCGAGCGAAAGGATCGCGGCAAGACAAAAGACGGCGGTCAAAAGCGTTTTGAACAGTTTTTTAGTATTTCTCATAACAGAAATCGCTCCTTATATATTATGTCGTTATTTTTTATCATTATATCACGATAAAAAGAATAAAGTAAAGCGTTTTTAACAACTAATTAATAATAATTCTTAATAAATTAAAAATATATTTCCCGAATATGTTTTATTTTTAAAATAACATATCGTTTTTTTGTATAATTCAACATCACTAAAAGTTTTTAAAATAATATATCGTTTTTTGCATAATTCCGCTATTGCTCAAAATCTTTAAAATAACGTATCGTTTTTTATATATAATTCCGCTATTGCTCAAAGTTTTTAAAAAAGTTTTTCTCCCGAATATTTTTCCCGAAACGAATTCGCAAACGAAAAAATCGACCGCGTACAAAAACCGTAAAACAATTTTTATAAGGATCGATTTATCGATAGACCCGTCGCAGACGGAACGGATCTGATTTTTCAAAAATTACGACTTTTTAAGAATCCCTAACGCGGTTACTCGCCTTTTATATAGCGTTTAAACTTTTAAATCAAATATATATTTGATTTAAGACCGTTTTTTTATAAAAGTCCGATTGCCGCCGCCGCGGTATCGTAAGCGGTTTTAACTCCGCCGTAACTGCCGGCGGCCGCCGCGGCTACGTCAAATACTACGATCGCCGCCCATGCTAATCCGGACTGCCAACCCGAAAATTTTTCCGCTTCTTTGACGAGTTTTTCGCGATAGAACGCCCTTATATCCTCGACGGGCGCGGCGGCGATCGAGTCGTCGTTCCACCAAACGGCGGTCAAGGTGATATCGCTTTTGACAACGTAGCCGTCGGGGATTTTGTATCGTCCGTTTTCGTCCTCGATATACCAGCCGCCGAAAAACCCGTTTTCGCCGGGCGGGGGCGGCGCTTGGATCGCGAACGTTTCGCCGTAATAGATATGTTCCTCCGCGTACAACTTACCGCCGTTATAGAACGTTACGGTATGCTCAATCAACTTGAAACCGGGATAAAGTTTAAGATTTCCGTTTACCTTGTCGTCAAAGTTCCATTTTTCCGTCAAAGCGGAGTCGGTATACCAGCCCGTAAAGACGGACCCCTCTTTTTCGGGATTATATTCCTCGGCTTTCAAGCCCGAAAGCGTCTTTTTGTTCCATTCGGCATATCCTTCATATTCGATTGTGATCTCCCAAACCTCGAACAGATCGAGGTCTTTTTTCGCGGAAAGATTAAAATCCCGGCCGCCGGCAAAGCCCGTTCCGTCCCTCTCGCACCAGCCGTAGAACTCTCCGACGCCCGTCCTTACGGGTTTTTCGGGCGCGGTGAACGTTCCGCCGTAGGGTACCGTTTCGGACGAAGACGTTCCGTCGATAAAATTATACGTCGCGGTAAAGTAGATTTGCTCGAATTTCGCATACAAAACCGTATCCTTATCAAAGGTATACGCCGCGTTGAAATCCCAAAGGACTCCGCTTTCGTTCTCGGCGGTATACCAGCCCGAAAATCTCATTCCTTCGATATACGGATCCGTATAAGAATCGTCAGCCCTCGGATTCGGAACTTTTTTGCCGTATTCGACTTCCGCTTCATAATACTTTCCTTCGCCGTTGTAGAATCCCACTTTGTATTCGTGCGCCTTCCAGCCCGCGTATAAATTCATCGGCTCGTATACGCCCTTCTTGAAATCCCAAAGAACGCGTTCTTCTTCAATGCGCGTAAGGTCGTTTTCCGCCGGACGCGCCGTCCTAAGAGTCGCGAGATTATATATATACCAGCCATCGAAGTCATGACCTATTCGCGTCCCCCAGCCGTTCTCTTCGGGCGTGCCGGGATTAGTCAGCGTTTCGCCGTATGAAACGTATTGAATCGTATACGGAGTCGGCAACACGATAGGTCTATCCCCTTCCGAATGCGCGCCGCCGTAAAAACCGACGCCGAAAACCTGAACCGTCCAGCCCGCATATAAAAGTGTATCGCGCCTAACCTTTTCCGTCTCGAAAACCCATTCGCTCGTCAATTCCTTGTCCTTAAACCAGCCCGTAAAAGCAAAGCCCTCCTTAACGGGAACTTCGGGCGCGGAAATCACCCGTCCCTCTTCGACGCCGATATAAGCCTCGACCGACGAACCCCCGTCAGGGTCGAACACGACCGTGTATACGCTGCGCTTAAAATTCGACGCCAAAAGAAACATCGAAAAACACACCGTCAACGCCACCGACGCGAGTACGATAATCCCGCCCTTCTTATAATTCGAGCCGCTCATATGTAAAACCCTCCGAAAACGAAAGCCCGATAAGCCCCCATAATCTTAATTATTGTCTATATTGTAGCACATTTTTCAAACCATTGCAATACCTAATCTTAAATTTATAAAAATTTTTATTTTTTATATTTTTGAGTTTTTATATTTTTGAATTTTGAATTTTGAATTTTGAGTTTTTGAATAAGGAAAAATGAAAAAATAGGATAAGCGTAGTTTTTATTATTAAAAGTTTTTGAAAGGAGGCGCGGAGGAAAAACTTTTTTACGAAAAAGTTTTCCTCCGCATTTTTTAAATAAAACAAAAATAAATTACTAAAAGTTTTTGAAAAAGTTCTCTCCCGTATTTAAAATTCCGAATCCCCCCGTTTCAAAGATTGATCCACTTTGCGATATCGGCGCGTATATCTTTTTGCGCGCATTCGTTGAGCGCGTCTACGAGGTTGGTTTTTTTCGCGATTTTATATTTATTCCGTTTGACATATAGTCGCATCGCTTTTTGGAAGGGCTCGTTTCCCAGAATTCTGCAAATATCTGAGAACATCATATGTCCGCGGCTGTAAGTCAAGGCGACGTATTCATAATTCGACACGAAGTCGCCGATATTTTTATCCATAGACACGTTTCCGGGATTGATTTCGCGCACGATTTCCTCGAACCGTCTTGATTCGCCGAGATTGAAGTGGTGATATTCGTTGGCTTTCAGAGGTTTTCCGTTCCGCAAAAAGTACAATTCGGTTGAAAATTCCGACAATCCCTCGTCCATCCACGCGTGGTTCAGGTTATCGTTCCCGACGATTCCGTAGAACCACTGGTGCGCGGTTTCGTGGACGACGACGGCTTCCTTATCTTTTTCGCGCAGGGCGCGCGAGATCAGAACGAGGTTCGGGTATTCCATTCCGCCCGCGGTGAGATAGGTTTCCGCGACGCAATACGTCTTATACGGATATTTAAAGTAGTAGCCGCCGAAAAAATCCAGCGCGTTTTTCGCGGTTTGAAGCCCGTTTCCGAGCCTTATTGCACTCTCTTCGCCGCTCTCTTTGAGCGCGAAATATTTCACCGTCGTGTTTCCGCTTTTCGCCGTCTTGACCTCAAATTTTTCCGAGAGGCAGAGCGCGAAATCGCGTATTTTTTCGCCCGTGAATTTAAAAATTTTGCCCTTTCCCTCCGTCTTTTCCGACTTCAAATCGCCCGAATGCGCGGCGGTATACTCCCTGTCCGTCCTCAGTTCGACCTTAAAATCCGCCGTCTCGCTGTAAAAAGGATCGCCCGTAGGCAGATAAAGGCACTCGACAAAGCCGCCGTTTTCATACACGCAAACCGACGGGAAAAAATTCGTCAGGTTAATAATCCCGCCGTAATAGCCGAAACGCATATTCGTTTTCGGGATTTTCAATTCGTAGACGATCTCGACCGTCTTTTTTCCGCCTTTTTTTAAGGGCTTATCCAACTTCGCGTCGAGAACGTTTTTATCCTTTCCGCTTACGGAATACTGTAAATCATTCTCCGCCCGAACGCTTTTGATCTCCATTCCGCCGTAATTTACGCCGTCGGGATAGGCTGAGTTTACGTCGCTTTCAAAATAGGGCTTGACCGCCGCGCCCTCGCGGAAAGCGTTCGCGTAAAGGTTAAATTTAATGTTGTCAAGTTCCGCGCCCGTGTTGTTTTTATAGTCGATTTTCGCGGCGGCGCGCAGCGTCATTGCGTCGGAATCGAGGGTCAGCGACAGCGAATAGTCCGTCCGCCCGTCGGAAAAAACACCGAAAATACAGAGCCCGGCGGCGACGACGGACGCGCAAACGACCGCGATAATAACCGCCCTCAATGCCTTTTTGTTACCTAATAACTTTTTCATACAACTAATCTATTCCGCAAAAAAACTTTTTATGATTTTTTTTGCCTTACGTTTTTTTGTTAAACGTCGCATTTTAACGATATTTTACTTATTATCCGCTATTCCCCTCCGTGGGAGGGGATATAAGGGGTGGGGCGGCATTTTAAAAAATTGAACGAAAAATATTATTCACCGGCACTATTTACTAAGCCCCCCATATCCCCTAACTGCCGACCGCTAATCTATTTTCATATTTTACGTATACTTTGTAATTAATTTCCAAATACTATTCTCAAAAAGGAGTAAAAAAATTATGAAAAAAATTGCAACGATCATCTTGTTCGCTCTTGTCTGCTCGGCTAATCCCGTGCTGAAATTTTTCAACCGAACCGTTACGGAAAGTGAAATTGCCTGCCAAAGCGGTTCCGTGTCCGAAATCTCCGAACCCCCGATCGGTGAAAACTTTCAAAAATTTTCGTCCGACGGCGTTGATTGCGCCGCGGAAAACTCATTCGTTCACGTTGATTGCGCCGCGGAAAACGCCGCCGGTCAAAGCGACTATAACGCAAAAAATACAACCGCTCGCACCGAAACCGACGGCGAAACCTTTCAAATCTGTTCCGCAAAGCCCAAAAAACCTTTCGCCGGCATTTACAAAAACCTAAAAGACTATCACATTGAATTTTTCGAACGCAATATCGTAAAAAAACCCGTCGTTACCAAATATTCGCGCGAGGAACTGACCAAAATGGCGAAAGACTACGGCGTAGATTTTTATAAAATGCGCGTTATGCTTGTCGTCGAAGCGATCTGCGAGATGAACGGAACAAAAAAACCTCTCGATCAAATCAAAAAAATGTCTTTTCCCGAACTGACAAAGGTCGTCATGGACGCGAAAAATAAGTTTTTCGCATCGCTCACCCCCGAGGAAAAAGCCAAATTCGACGCGGAATACCGAAACGGAAAGGACAAAACGACGCTGCGATACGCCGAAAGCGCGGTTTAACTCCCGACGGTTTAAAGCGCGGCGCGGAACGCCTAAACAAAGCGGAACGCCTAAACAAAAAATGATAAAACGACGCCGCGACACGCCGAAAGCGCGGTTTAACCGCATAATAAATTAAAGAACCGTTAAAATGCGCCGTTTCCCTCAAAATTACTAAAAGTTTTTGAAAAGGGGCGCGGGGAGAAAACTTTTTATGAAAAAGTTTCTCCCCGCGCAATTTTATAATTTTATAATTTTATTTTTTAAAAAAGTTTTCCTCCGCATAATTCCTTTCTTTATTTATTTCTCTCTTAAAAAACGAAATGCAGAATTCTGTAAAAGCAAATCTTTTATCAGACGATTCCGAACGCCGTCATCGCGTCCGCGACTTTTTTGAATCCCGCGATATTCGCTCCCGCGACAAAGTTCCCGGGCATTCCGTATTCGCGCGCCGCCGCGTCGATATTTTTAAAGATATCGATCATAATTTCTTTGAGTTTTTTATCGACTTCTTCGAAATTCCAAAAGATTCTCTGACCGCTTTGCGCCATTTCGAGCGCGCTTGTCGCGACTCCGCCGGCGTTGGCGGCTTTGGCGGGGAGGACGCCCGCGCCGTTTTTGAGAAAATATTCGGTCGCTTCCGGCGTACAGGGCATATTCGCGCCTTCGGCGACCGCGCGGACGCCGTTTTTGACCAAAATTTTGGCTTGATCGAGGTTAATTTCGTTTTGCGTGGCGCAAGGGAGCGCGTAGTCGCATTTCACGTCCCAAATTCCGCCGCAGCCTTCGACGTATTTTGCGGTCTTATGGAATTTGACGTATTCGGAAATTCTCTTGCGTTCGGCTTCTTTCAATCTTTTGACGGTGGGGAGGTCGATTCCTTTTTCGTCGTAAATATAGCCGTTCGAGTCGCTCATCGCGACAACCTTCGCGCCTAATTGCGCCGCTTTTTCGTGGGCGTACAGCGCGACGTTTCCCGACCCCGAGACCGTGAGTCTTTTTCCTTGCAGGTCTTCGCCGACGGTTTTCAGGTATTCTTCGAGGATATAGACAAGACCGTATCCCGTCGCCTCCGTTCTGACGAGACTTCCGCCGTATGAAAGCCCTCTCCCCGTCAAAATGCAAGCGTGTTCGTTTTTGATTTTTTTATAATATCCGAAAAGGTAGCCGATTTCTCTTCCGCCGACGCCGATATCGCCCGCGGGAACGTCCGTATCCTGCCCGATATGCCTATAAAGTTCTCTCATAAACGCCTGACAAAACGCCATCACGTCGCGGTCCGATTTTCCTTTCGGATCGAAATCGCTGCCTCCCTTGCCTCCGCCGATCGGCAGTCCCGTCAAGGAATTTTTAAAAATCTGTTCGAAGCCCAAAAACTTGATAATCGAGAGATTGACGGACGGGTGGAAGCGCAATCCGCCCTTAAAGGGACCTATCGCGCCGTTGAACTGCACTCTGTATCCCTTGTTCACGCGGACTTTTCCGTCGGAGTCAACCCACGGCACACTGAAACTTATCGCCCTTTCGGGTTCCGTCAAACGCTCTAAAAGAGCGGCGTCCCGATATTCGGGATGCTTGTCGAGAACGGGCGAAAGACTTTCCAAAAATTCTTTCGCCGCTTGGAGAAACTCGGGCTCGTGCGGATTTTTATCCGCCAGCCCGGCCAGCACTGCGGCCGCGTAATCGTTCATAAAAAATACCCACCTTTAAAAAAAATATCAAGGCAACGGCAACTGATTTTGCCGTTCCTAAGATTTTTGAGTTTACCGTTCCGTATCGGTAAAAGGCAATATGCTAATCTCTCTCAGCCCCTAATACTAATCTCTCTCAGTCCCTATACTAAATCTCTCTCAGTCCCTATACTAAATCTCTCTCAGTCCCTATACTAAATCTCTCTCAATCCCTATGCTAATCTCCCTCAATCCCTATACTAATCTCTCTCAATCCCTATGCTAATCTCCCTCAATCCCTATGCTAAATCTCTCTCAACCCCTATACTAAATCTCCCTCAATCCCTATACTAAATCTCCCTCAATCCCTATACTAATCTCTCTTAGCCCTTACATTAATCTCGCTTAGCCGCTATATTATAATCTCGCCGCAAAATAAATGTCAAGCCAAAACTATTATTAAAAACAAAAAAGGCTTTTATTTACTTTGCAAAAAAATAAACAAAAACCTTTATACTCTTAACTAAAAAAACCTTAAACGCCGTTTCTATTTCTTATTCGCGGCGGCGGCATTAATTCCGATTTTAAGACGAAAAACCCTTTATCCCCTAACTAAAAAAACCTTAAACGCCGTTTCTATTTCTTATTCACGGCGGATGCGGCGGTATTGATTCCGAAAACGACCGTCGCGATACCCAAAAGCCAAATCACATAAGGATTCATAAGCAGAAAGTCGGCGAGTCTGACGAGGGGCGAATTGTAGTCCGTGATCATCGAGATACCGAGAGCCGCCGCAAACAGGATCAGAAACAGCGCGGTCAAGACCGCGTACATAATCGTTTCTTTTTTTATATTTTTCATATAAACACCTCCGCGTATTATTTTTTGTCCGAATTTTGCGGGCCGGTTTTTATCCGCAAATTTTTTAAATTCTTTTTCTTCGGAATAATAATAACACGAAAAAGGAAAAAAATCAATACTTTTTTAATTTTTCTTTTTTCTTATCTTTAATTTTTTTAATAAAACGCGCGGCGAGGTGCGACGCGCCCAAGACGATCAAAAAAATTCCGAAATAGGTTTTCAAATTTTCCGCGCGTGTCCGAAGCGACAAAAACGCCCCCAAAACGGACGTAAAAACCGCGGGGATCAAGATCGGGACGAGGGCGGATTTTTCGACTAATTTATTTTTTATATGGATAAAAAGCGCGATCAGCGACATCGGGATAAAAGCGATGAGGTTTGCGCCTTGCGCGGCGTGTTGGGGGACGCCCATAAGGAGGGTCAGCATAGGGATTGTGAGCGTTCCGCCGCCCATTCCCATACCGCCGAGTATTCCGCCCGCGATTCCGATCAGGACAAAGAGGAAATATTTCATTGAACCTCCGTTTTTGGATTTTTCGGGGATTTTTTAAATTTTATTTTGTATCTTGCGTTTGTATTTTGTATTTTATATTTTGTGTTTTATATTTTGTGTTTTGTATTTTGCGTTTTGCGTTTTGTATTTTGTATTTTGACTTTT
Source organism: Clostridiales bacterium (assembly GCA_031276195.1). Taxonomy (GTDB): domain Bacteria; phylum Bacillota; class Clostridia; order Christensenellales; family JAISNN01; genus JAISNN01. Next base: position 512 of record JAISNN010000034.1, on the reverse strand, counting down.
GACTTTTGACTTTTGCGTTTGTATTTTGTATTTTGACTTTTGACTTTTGCGTTTGTATTTTTGTATTTTAGGATTTAATTTTGCCTTGTGCCTTTTACATTTTGACTTTTATGCTTTGTATTTTATGCGGTCGCCCCACCCCTTGCCCCTCCCACGGAGGGGAATTATTTCTCTTGAATTTCACCGTTTACGTCAATAAAGACGGGGCTTATAAAACAACGCATTTTAACGGCATTTCACTAAATTATCCGCAATTCCCCTCCGTGGGAGGGGATCAAAGGGGTGGGGCGTAACGTCGATTTGAAACTCTACCCTTTTACGACAATGACGATAGAAAACCAAAGCGGCGCATTTTAACGGCATTTCACTAAATTATCCGCAATTCCCCTCCGTGGGAGGGGATAAGGAAGCGGAGATTAAACGGAACGAATTTTGAATAGCGGATTTTTTAGATAGAAACCGAATTGTTTTTGCAGGCAATAGCATTCGCTATTGCCAAAAACACAAGGCGG
>JAISNN010000013.1 GCA_031276195.1 Clostridiales bacterium | reverse complement strand
ATACCGCCGTTTTCCTCATCTTCCTCCGCTTCTATACCGCCGTTTTCCTCATCTTTCCACGCTTTTCCGCTCTTTTCACTTTTTTCCGATATTCCCCTCCGTGGGAGGGGGTTAGGGGGTGGGGCGACCGTCATTTTCTCTCACTATTCCACGCTTCTATACCGCCGTTTTGCTCATCATTCCCCGCTGTTCCGCTCGTTTCGCTTTTTTCCGCAATTCCCCTCCGTGGGAGGGGATCAAAGGGGTGGGCGACCGTCATTTTCCCTCACTTTTTCCGCGCTTCTATACCGCCGTTTCCCTCAACTTTCCCCACTTTTCCGCTCTTTTTACTTTTTTCCGATATTCCCCTCCGTGGGAGGGGATCATAGGGGTGGGGCGGCCGTCATTTTCCCTCACTATTCCGCGCTTCTATACCGCCTTTTTCATCACCTTTCGCCACCTAATTTCCCTCACTTTTCCGCGCTTCTATATCGCCGTTTTTCTCCCCGTAAAAACCCTTTTTCGATAAATCCTCCTCATGGTTTTTTGCATCCTCCTCCGCTCTGATTTTTTCCAAAAGGGCATTCAATTCGGCTTTTGAAAGGGATTTTATTCTGAAAATAAATATGTAATAATGCAGCAAAATCACACACGCCAAAACGATCCGCATAGGCAAAACGTCTACTAAAATTATCGGTATCGATATAAGCGCGGTAATAAGGATCAAGACTTTCGCCTTGCCCGCGTTGGTCATCGCTTTGGTCTTTACGAACGTTTCCAGATATTTTTTATACAACGCCGTTGAAAGAAACCATTTTTCAAATTTCTTTGACCCTTTCGCGTAGCAGATTAAGGTCAAGAAAAAAAACGGCGTTGTCGGGAGAAGGGGCAAAATTATGCCTACGACTCCGATTCCTAAGGACACGCTTCCCGCGGCGATCAATACCGCGTTGATTATTTTTTTATTTTTTTTTGTTTTCGGCATAACGAATCCTCTCTTTTCAAGGCGGCGCAGACTTTCAACGCCGCTTAATTTCTATATTTTAATAATTCCGCATAAATCCTCATTCCCCCTAAATCCCATTCCCCATAAATCCTCATTCCTCATAAATCCCTTTCCTAATAAATCCCTTTCCTCACAAGTCCTCATTCCCCATAAGTCCTCATTCCCCATAAATCCTCATTCCCCATAAATCCTCATTCCCCATAAATCCTCATTCCCCATAAATCCTCATTCCCCATAAATCCTCATTCCCCATAAATCCTCATTCCTCATAAATCCTCATTCCCCATAAATCCTCATTCCTAATAAATCCCTTTCCCCATAAATCCTCATTCCGCATAAATCCCATTCCTCATAAATCCTCATTCCTAATAAATCCCATTCCTCATAAATCCTTATTCCCCATAAATCCCATTCATAATAAATCCCCCCCAAAAAAACCGCAACCGCTCCTCATTTTTCGACCGCAAACACAAAAAAACTTCCTTCTCAATCCTTAAACCTTATCCGCGCCAACCTTGTCATCTTAAACAGATCCCCGAAAAACATATTAATTTTCGTGAGGGCGTTCCATTTCGCGCCCTTTCGCGCCGCCGCCGAATAGAGCGGCATAATTTCGACCTCCGCGATATTTTCGGACCACGCGTATAGTTCTTTTTTATCGTTGACATAAAAGAACATTTCCGCGTCTTTATTCCCCGAATCCGCGACCTTTTTATTCGCGATTTTGACGCCCGCTTTCGAGCATGCGTCAAATAACAATTCCCCTCCCGGAAAACGTTTTGCCAATTCTGCGGCGAGCCGCGCGTTGTCTTCGGGTTTGAAGTAGTAAAAGAAACCGCCCGCGAGGAACAATATCCCGTCCTCTTTTTTGAACGGAATTTGATCGAACCAGGCGGTATCGAAGGCGGACGCGGCGATACAATGCGAGCGTTCGGTTTCTTTTATCACCGATTTTCTGATCTTTATCACGTCGGGCAGATCCAAATCGTACCACGTTATGCCGCCGTTATCCACGCGCAAAAAGGTAGTATCCAGTCCCGCGCCGATGTTGACGACGACGGTTTTCGGGTGTTTTCCGGCGTATTCTTTCACGGCGCGGTCAAACCTGTACGCGCGCGCCGCCGACGCGGCGAGCCAATATTCGCCCTTATACTCCTCCCTTACCGCGGAAAAGTCATATGGCAGCGTTTCGACCAGCCGAACCGCTTCGTCGTCTTTTAAAAACCCGGGGAAACGCCGCGTAATCTCCGCCCGTCCGTAGAGCGGAACGACCAGCGTCGCGGATATGCCGCTGTCGCCCAATTCTTTTTGCATATAAAAGCCTCTTTTTTTCTTTTTTTTGCGCAATTCCAAACGCTATCTTTTTCTTCTTTTTAATGTCATCTTTTTTTTGTAATTCCAAACGCCGTCTTTCTTTTTTTTTCGGAAATTCAAACGCCCTCTTTTTTCTTTTTTTTCGGAAATTCAAACGCCTCTTTTTTCTTTTTTTTCGGAATTTCAAACGCCTCTTTTTTTCTTTTTTTTCGGAATTCCAAACGCCTCTTTTTTTCTTTTTTTGCGCAATTCCAAACGCTATCTTTTTTTCCTTTTTAACGTCATCTTTTTTTCGGAATTTCAAACGCCGTATTTCTTTTTTTTTCGGAAATTCAAACGAAATCGCGGCAAATTTCAATCTCTCTTTTCATATCGCCGATAAAATTTAAATCTCTCTCTTTTAATCTCTTTTCACACCGCCGATTTAAAGCCCCGAATGAATTAGCATATACTAACTAAAATCCCGCGAAACAACATAACTTTCGCCCTCCATACCATATATATTAGCATACGCTAATCTTTAAGTCAAACGATTTTACGAAAAATTAAAATTAAATAAAAAATTCAACGTTTTTAACTTCATTCTAATCAATAAACGCAATTCAAAACAAACCTTTTTAACCAATTCTAATAGATAAACGCCACACGAAACAAACCTTTTTAACTTCATTTTAATTTACAAAAATACTCTTTACCCCCTAATCGCGGCAAAAAATTACATTATTCCAACGAATAATGTAATTTCACCTCTCTTTTCTCTTGTTTTTCGTTTTTCATTATGTTATAATATACTCGACTCGTTGCACTTTAAAATCCGGCGCGGATAAAAAGTTTAACCGCTATACTTTTAAATTTACGCGCACCCAAAAAAAAGGAGAGTTCACTATGAAACGACTGATTGAAAACCGCTTACGCGAATGGAAAAACAAGTCCGACAGAATGCCTCTCGTCATTTTGGGCGCGAGGCAGGTCGGGAAAACCTATACCGTATTCAATTTCGGAAAGGAGCATTTCGACGATATCGCCGTCTTTACTTTCGAGGGCAACGCGCCGCTGCAAAAAATTTTCGACCTTGATCTCGACCCGCGCCGTATCGCCGCCGAATTGGAACGCATATCGTTAAAAAAAATCAACCAGGACACTCTAATATTTTTCGATGAAATTCAAGCCTGCAAGAACGCTCTGACCTCTCTCAAATATTTTTATGAAAAGATGCCGGACCTGCCGATTATCGCCGCGGGCAGTTTGCTCGGCGTCGCCGTTTCGCGCGGTGAATTTTCCTTTCCCGTCGGAAAGGTAGACCGTCTGACGATGCGTCCTATGACCTTCGACGAATTCTTGACGGCTTTAAACGAGGACGGACTCGTCGGATTGATCCGCGAGTGTTTCGCAAAAAATCTCCCGATGCCGGAAAACCTGCACGAACGCGCCATGCGCCTATATTTTGACTATCTCATCGTGGGCGGTATGCCCAAAGCCGTCGCGGAATATATCGAAAAAAAGGACTTCGACTTTGCGCGCGCCGTTCAGCAAAAAATCATTCTCGACTATCTCGACGATATGAGCAAATATTCCGCCCCCGCCGAAGCAAACCGAACGCGCGCGGTCTACAACAGCATTCCCTATCAACTCGCCCGTGAAAACAAAAAATTTCTCTATCGTCTTGTCAACAGTTCCGCGCGCGCCGCGACCTATGAAAGCGGCATTCTTTGGCTTTTGGACGGCGGGCTTATCAGCCGCGTAAACAAAGTAAAAGAGGGCAAAAGTCCGCTGGCGTTCTATCAAGACGCGTGCGCGTACAAGATTTATATGAACGACGTCGGGCTGCTCACCGCAAAATCGAATATCGCCCCCGCGCTCATAATCAACCCCTTTGGTTTGGGCGGCGAGGCGAGGGGCGCGCTCACGGAAAACTACGCCGCCGAAGCCCTTTCCGCGAACGGTCATACGCTCTACTATTGGGAATCGGGGGGCGTCGCGGAGGTCGATTTCGTTTTGGAGATCGACGGAAGAGCCGTCCCGGTCGAAACAAAATCGGCATATAATACAAAGTCAAAAAGTCTTACGCAGTTCGTAAAAAAATACGAACCGAAATATTCGATTCGCATATCGGGCAAAAATTTCGGTTTTGAAAACGGAATTAAATCCGTGCCGCTCTACGCGGTGTTTTGCATTAAACCGTAACCGAAAGCGTTTTTAGCCGGACTTGCGTTTCCGTACGGCATTTCATTATTCTCAACAAAAAACGCCGTTTTACGTTTTGAATTTCAATGCCGAATTTTATTATTCTTACCGAAAACCGTTATTATACATACTCATATTTAAATTTGGTATACCGTTATTATACATACTCATATTTAAATTTGGTATTTTGTCTTAAATTACAACCAAAAGTATTTTATCTGCATATTTTAAAGCAAAAATTACATTATTCCAACGAATAATGTAATTTTTTGCCCATTTTATCACTTTTTCTCTACTTTTTTGTTTAGCCTTAAATATCAACGCGGACATAAACACAGAAAAATGTAATTATCTATCGCCTCTTTTCTATTTTTCTTTCGTCTTCGCCTTAAATATCAAGGCGAATATAAACGCGAAAAAAATCGCCGTTCCGAATCCCGCCGCCGCGCCCGTCATACCGCCGGTCATTACGCCCAAAAGTCCGAATTCATCGACCGCCTCAAACGCCCCCTTGACCAAAACGCTTCCGAACCCGCTGATCGGAACGGTCGCGCCCGCGCCGCCGAACTCCGCGATATACCGATACAGCCCGAGGATTTCGAGCGCGCCGCCGAGCAGCATAAAGAGAACGAGGATTCTGGCGGTGGTAACCTTTGTGTGATTGATCAAAATCTGCCCCAAAAGGCAAATAATTCCGCCCGTCAAAAAGACTTTTAAATATTCGGCGGCGTATTCAAAAAACATAAAAAAATTCCTCCGGTATGCCTTTAATTCCGTTTTACCTAAAACAATTCTATCTTACATAACGCATTTCTATCTTGCATAACGCATTGTCTTACAAAAATCGATTCTATCTAAAAACTCACCCTCAATTCCCGTAAAACTTACGCCTCTACGAAACTGCAATCACTCTGCAACGCATAGCCAAAACGCGGTTAATTCTCCTTAACGCGGTCAACGCCACATAAAATACGTCCGCATTAATTCTATCTTACATAACGCATTTCCGTCTTATAACCCGTTCTAAATTCCCGTAAAACTTACGCCCTCTACGAAACTGCAATCACTCTGCAACGCATAGCCAAAACGCGGTTAATTCTCCTTAACGCGGTCAACGCCCCATAAAATACGTCCGCATTAACTCTATCTTACATAACGCATTTCCGTCTTATAACCCGTTCTAAATTCCCGTAAAAACTTCCGTATGCCGAATCGAAAAAAATCTAATTTTCCACGGAAAAAGCGTGCGCGATTCCGGGTATGCTCTCTCCCTGTTCGGACGACGTTTTTGAAAGCAGCGCGCCCGTCGGAACGATCAACACCCGATTCAATTTTTTTTCTTTCATTCGTTTATATATATATCCCGAAAAAACCGCGCCGCAGCACCCCGCGCCGCTTCCGCCTTGAAAGGCTTCCTGTTCCTCTTTAAAGATCATCGCGCCGCAATCGTTAAAGGACGGCGGCATTCCCAATCCTTTTTCCTTCAACAACTTGCGCGCCAATCCGTGTCCGTATTTTCCGAGGTCGCCCGTCAGGATCAAGTCATAATAACCGGGCGTTCTTTTTGCCTCCGCAAAGTGCGCGTATATACATTCCGCGGCGGCCGGGGCCATTGCCGCGCCCATATTATTCACATCCGTAACGCCAAAGTCGACGATTTTTCCGAGAGTGCCGCCGGTAATTTTCGGGCCGCCGCCGTTGACCGACAAAACGACCGCTCCCGCCGCCGAAACCGTCCATTGCGACGACGGGGGACGCTGATTTCCGAGTTCCAAAGGGTATCGGTACTGCCTTTCCGCGGACGAAAAATGGCTGCTCGACGCGCATACGACGCGGTTCATAAAGCCCCCCGCGATCAGCATTCCGCCGAGAATCGCCGCCTCCCCGAAGGTCGCGCACGCGCCGTAAAGCCCCAAAAACACCGCGTCGTGTCCGCGCGCCGCAAAACTCGACGCTGCGATTTGGTTTGAGATGTCGCCGCTTAGGATCGCGTCGATGTCGCCGAATTTCAATTCCGCCCTATCTACCGCGCTCTCCATAGCGGTTTTTTGCATTTTGCATTCGGCTTTTTCGTATGATTTTTCGCCGAACGCGTCGTCGTTTAACCTCAGGTCGAAATATTCTCCGAAATTCCCTTCCGCCTCTTTCGGGCCTACGACGCTGCTCGCGCCGATTATATACGGCGGTTTTTCAAACATAAAGGTTTGGTTTCCCATTCTCATAAAGATTTATCTCCTTTTTTTGCCCGATTTCATAATCCTCTATTTCAAAATCAGCATTTTTATCAGCCCCGCGGCGACGGACAGCACGATTCCGAATACGATTACCGGTCCCGCGACCGTGAACATTTGCGCGCAAATTCCGAAGAAAACGCCTTCGCGGTTGTGTTCGATCGCCGACGAAGCCACCGAATTTGCGAATCCCGTAATGGGTACGATCGACCCCGCGCCCGCTTTTCTGCCCAATTTATCATAAATTCCGAGCGCGGTAAAGAGCGAACCCAAAAAAATCATCGCGGCGGTAACGAACGCGCTCAACTGAACGGGCGTGAGCGTAAAAAGTTTATCCAAAACGTCCTTAACCGCCTCGCCGACGCAGCAAATCAAGCCGCCGACGGCAAACGCGCAGAGCATAGTTTTCGTTTTCGGCGTTTTCGGTTCGGTCTTTTTTATTAGTTCCGAATACTCTTTTTGAACCGCCTCCGGGTATTCCGGTTTATCCGTTTTGTCCATAAAATAATCTCCTAAAAAATTCTATTTTTTTATCCCGTTTTTCGCGCCGTTTTACTTTATTTTTTTAAAGTATTCCGTTCGATTCACGCGAAGTATTCTATCTCTTTTTTTAGTATCCCGTCTTTTTTTAAAAGTATTCCTTACAATTTCCGCGAAGCATTCTATCTTTTTTTTAGTATTATATCTTATTTTCCGAAGTATTCCGTTCGATTCACGCGAAGTATTCCACATTATTTCCGAAGTATTCCATCTCTTTTCCCGAAGTGTTTTATCCCATTTTTTAAAAGTATTCCTTGCAATTTCCGCGAAGTATTCTATCTTTTTTTTTAGTATTCTATCTTATTTTCCGAAGTATTCCGTTCGATTCACGCAAAGTATTCCACATTATTTCCGAAGTATTCCATCTTATTTTCCGAAGTGTTTTATCCCATTTTTTAAAAGTGTTCCTTGCAATTTCCGCGAAGTATTCTATCTTTTTTTTAGTATTCTATCTTGTTTCCCGAAGTATTCCGTTCGATTCACGCAAAGTATTCCGCCCCGTTTTAAAAACTATTATTCTCCGTTCGGCGGCGTATTTCCCTCAGCCGCGCCGCGTTCAATCCGTTCGCTCCGCACAATTTCCGCGCCGCTTTTTCCGCCTCTGCTCTCTCTGTCCTCTACATTGTTCACAATACTCAAAAAATCCATAAACCCGCTCCGCGCATATTTTTTTACTTATTTTTATTTTTTATTTTTTGTTTTTTGTTTTTTGTTTGTTTTATTTGATTTTATTTTATTTTTTAATGCGGGGGAAAACTTTTTGAAAAAAGTTTTCCCCCGCACCCCTTTCAAAAACTTTTATCGTTTTGTTTATATAATATATGAGCGTTTTCTCTATATACCATATAGAAGCCAAGTTTCCGCCGGTCGTTATCTCCGCTTTTTATCTTTTCTATCGATATCTATATTTTGGGACAGAAGCCAAGTTTCCGCCGGTCGTTATCCCGTTTTTTACCTTTTCTATCGATATCTATATTTTGGGATATCTCAACCATTTTTATTCATAAAAATAAAAAAAACGCCCCGGGTATTTCCCCCGAAGGCGCGTAAAACAAAAATACAATCTTATACTATTTCAAGCCGAACAATTCAAAACCGCCGTTCCGACCGCCGAAAATTCTAAATCCCAAAATCTCAATCTCAATAATTCAAATCCAACAATCCAAAATCCCCGCCGTTCCGACCGCCGAAAACTCTAAATCCCAAAATCTCAACCTCAATAATTCAAATCCAACAATCCAAAATCCCCGTCTTTTCTTTTATAAACGATATTGACATATCCCGTATCCGAATTAAAAAACACAAAAAAATCGTGTCCGATCAATTCCAAATTATCGATTGCCTCATCGGGCGTCATGGGCAACAAATCTATAACTTTCCGCTTTGTGATTTTCGGCAAGGCTTCCGCCTCGTACCCGCTCAAAAATTGATATTGAAAGGCGGCGGCGTCCGCTTTTTTGTTTTTCACATCATATTTCGAGCGGAATTTCAAAATTTGTTTTTCGATTTTCGGCATAATCGCGTCGATATTGTCGTATTGATTTCCGCTTGCGGTTTCCGCCCTCAAAAGCGAATTGCCGGCTTTGATCGTGATTTCCATAGTCAGCCGTCCGCCGTTTTCTGTGAGATTGACTTTTGCGGCGGTATCGCCGTCAAAATACTTGCTCAATTTTTCGATTTTTTTGAGGATAATCTCCCTCAGTTTGTCGCTTGCGTTATAGTTTCTGCAAATAATCTCCGTGCGCATAAAAAAAACCTCCTTAATCCTTGCTTATTTTTTGTTTATTTTACATTTATCCCTTGTTTGCCATTTGCCTTTTCCGAATTATTTTGTATTTATTTCTTATTCACTTTACGCCTTTTACGAATTATTTTGTATTTATCCCTTATTTACTTTATGTCCGTTCCAAATTATTTTATATTTATCCCTTGCCGCTTCGTGTTCGCCGCGTATTTATTTTGCGAGCGAACCTCTCATTATCCTTATACCCCCCTTCCAACGGGTGGGGCGAACCTCTCGCTGCCCTTATATTCCCTTTCCAAGCGGCCGGGCGGCCGATTTCTACTTATACCGATATAAATAAATATTACCATTACAATTTGAATTAAAAATGTACTTTTCAAAATTCCGCAATACCCTTATCGGCGGCGCGGCATACGATAATCTCCTCATACCCTTTTTTTGACAAAATTTCCGCCGCTTTCCGCGCATCCGCGCCGTCGTCGAACAGTCCGACGAACGCGTTTCCGCTGCCCGTCATAACGCAAGCGAACGCTCCCGCGCCGACGACCTCGCCGCGCACGCGTTCCAAATCGGGATTAATTTCCGCCGCCGCGGCATACAGACCGTTGAACACGTTCGCCCTGATTTTATCCTTGCGGCATCTAATAATCCCGTCGATGAGTTCCGGCATTTCCGCATTCCCCCCCCTCTCGCCGTCCGCACTCTCGCCGCAATTCATTCCCGATTTCCCTCTTATATCCCCCTCGCTAAGCGTGATTGCACCGCCGCCGCAAGTTTCGGGTTTCTCTTTTCCGCCGCTATCTCCACGCATATCAGCATTGCGCTCCATTGCAAACTCCTCTTTTCCGCCTCTATCTCCACGCGCACTCTCGCCGCAATTCATTCCCGCTCTCTCTCTTATATCCCCCTCGCTAAGCGTGATTGCACCGCCGCCGCAAGTTTCGGAATTCTCATCGCCGCGCCCTCTTTTTATCCTCTCGTCATACACCCTAAAAACCCTCTCCGTAAGCATTTCCCCGAACGGCTTGACGACAAGAAAGGTATAACGTTTCAGCGCGTCCGCAAACGCATTTTTTTTCTCCGCGAACAAGTCCGCGCCTCCGCATACCGCCTCCGCGCCCCCTCTCAACATAAAAGGCACATCGTCGCCGAATTCCGAGCAAAGTTTTTTATCGATCGGCATTCCGAACAACTTCCCGAACCCGAAAATGACCGCCGCCGTATCCGCCGACGAACCGCCCAGCCCGGCGGCTACGGGTATTTTTTTTTCGATAAATATATCCGTCCCGGGCAAGCCGTATCTCTCCGTCAAACTCTCCGCCGCCGCCAACGCGTTATTTTTCCCGTTTAAAACCCTTGACATTTTCAAACTTACCCGCCCGTTTTCCCCGTCGTTCCCCTCCTTTTTAACCGCCTTGCCGTCAAGAATCTCCGAATCCGCGCATACATTTTCTCTCTCTCTTTCTATTTTTTCAACCGCTTTACCGTCAAAAATTTTCAAATCCGCACGCCCGTTTTCGCTGTCATTCCGCTTCTTATTGATAATCACCGTATCAAAAATATCAACCGAAAAGACCAAAGAATCCAAAATATGAAAGCCTCTCTCGTCGACTCCCGAAACTCTCAAAAACAGATTAATTTTAGCGTTTGCTTTTAGTTTCATTTTCAATTTTTCGCCTTATATTTTTCATATAATTACACTTAATCCGAAAAGTATCCTATCCTCTATAAAATCATAGTATTCTATTCCGAAAAGTATTCTATCCTCTATACAATCACGGCATTCCGTTCCGAAAAACATCCTACCCTCTATAAAATCATAGTATTCCGTTCCGAAAAACATCCTACCCTCTATAAAATCATAGTATTCCATTCCGAAAAGTATCCTATCCTCTATAAAATCATAGTATTCCGTTCCGAAAAGTATTCTATTCTCTATAAAATCATAGTATTCTATTCCGAAAAGTATTCTATCCTCTATAAAATCACAGTATTCCGTTCCGAAAAACATACTATCCTCTATAAAGTCACGGTATTCCGTTCCGAAAAACATCCTACCCTCTATAAAATCATAGTATTCCGTTCCGAAAAGTATTCTACCCTCTAAATAATATTACTAAAAGTTTTCTCCCGTATATTTATAAAAAAATCCAAACAAAAACCTATTTCGTTTTACTTTGTTTCCAAACTCCGACCGCGGTTTTCAGCAAATTTCCGCGGCTTTCGGTGATCGGCGCGGAATTTGAAACGGCGTTTCGGATTGCTTCCGCCGTCGCCTCGACCGCCGCCGCGCCGAGTTGAACGAACCTGCATTTTTTTTCGCCGCTCGCCATAACGAACACCGTATCCCCGTCGAACGCCGTATGGACGGGTCTGATCGCGATCGCGTATCCGTCGTGCGCTATATCGGCGAGTTTATTCGCCTCCGCTTTGGTCAATGCCGCGTTGGTCAAGAGGCAGGCGATTGTGGTATTTTTCCCCGCCGAATCGTCGAAAGACGTCCGTTTCGGTATGTCTTTTTGGCATTCCGCGCCTTGATTGCGCTCTCCCGTCTTGCTTTCCGTATCTCTGTTTTCCCAATTTTCTCCGCATCCTACATCTCTGTTTTCCCTACTCTCTCCGCATTCTACATCTCTGTTTCTCTTACCATCTCCGCATTCTATATCTTTATTTTTGTCTTTATCTCCGCATTCCGAATATTGATTTTTATCCCTATTTTGGCATTCCGCGCCTTGATTGCGCTCTCCCGTCTTGCATTCCGTATCTCTGTTTTTCCCATTTTCTCCGCATTCTACATCTCTGTTTTTATCTTTATTTCCGCGTTCCGCGACGCCGTTTTCGCTCACGCACGCCCCCTCCGTCAAAATTTTCACCGTATCGGCAAACTTTCCTCCGACGGTAGCGCCCGCGATAATTTCCCCGTTTTTCCCGTACACGTCGCCGACCGCGTTGACCGCGGCTATCGCCGTAATTTCGACCGCCCCCATTCGGACGGTATGTATTCCTATCCCCGATTTAACCGCCGAAACCGCGCCCAAAATCTTTCCGATCGTCGCGCCCGTTCCCGCCCCGATATTGCAATTTATCGGATTATTATCCGCGCCTTTTCCCTTCCCGAAACCGCTATCCACGTCGCCAAAACCGCCCGTTCCCGCCACGATATTGCAATTAACGGGGCGGCAATCCGCACCCTCTCCGAATCCTTCTCCGTTCCGCAAAGCGGCCGCGTTTTTCGCCGCCATATAGCCCATTTTTTTATCGGGATAAGCGAATTCCTTATATTCGAGGTCATACAGAACCGCGCCGCAAACGATCGGAACTCTGTATTTTCCCGCCTTGAAGCCGCAACCTATTTCGCGGAGATATTCCATAACCCCCGAACAACTTTCCAGCCCGAACGCGCTTCCGCCCGACAGCACGACCGCGTTAATTTTTTCGACGCTGTTTTCGCTTTTCAGCAGATCGGTTTCGCGTGTTCCGGGAGCGGCTCCGCGTACCGAAACGCCGCCGACCGCGCCGTCTTTCGCCAAAATTACCGTAACGCCCGTCCCTTTTTCGACGTCTTGCGCATGTCCGACCAAAAATTTATCCGTCATTTTTTCTCTCCTTTTTTTATTTTTAATGCCTTTTTATGGTATTTTCAGAACGCTTTTCAAGACATTTTTATCACTTTTTTATCGCTTTCTTAGCCCTTTTTTCACCGCTTTTTCACCCTGTTTTTAACGTTTTTTAGCCTTATTTTTAACGTTTTTCAGCCCTTTTTTCATCACTTTTTAGCTCTTTTTAAGCCATTTTTAACCCTTTTTTCAGCACTTTTTAGCCTTGTTTTCAGCACTTTTTAGCCCTATTTTCGCCCTATTTTCATCACTTTTTCACTCTTTTTTAGTCCTTTTTTCATCACTTTTTCGCCCTATTTTCTCCGTTTTTTAGCCTTATTTTTAACGTTTTTTAGCCCTTTTTTTAACGTTTTTTAGCCCTTTTTTCACCGCTTTTCAGCCATTTTTTAGCCATTTTTTGCCGCATTTTGACCGCTTTTTCAATGACTTTTAAGGCTGTTTTTAAGGCGGCTTTATGTCGTTTTCAACGCTTTTTTAATCTGTATCTTCGCCCTTTTCCAGCCTCTCGAAAGCGTTTTTTATCGCCGCATAAGAACATCCCTTCCCCGCGAGATAGCGCGCCGCGCGGTTTTTTTCCTTTATGTCCGCGGGCGGTTCGCCGCGCAAATATTTTGAAAGCAACTCGTAAGCCGCTCCGCCGTCGTCGTATCCGCGCAGCAGATTTTCTATAATTTCCGCGTTGATTCCGCGGCTGAAAAGTTCGGATTTGATTTTTAATTTTCCGCTTTTTCCGCCGTGAACGGATAGATATTGCTCCGCGTATTTTTCGTCGTCGACGTACCCGTATTCGACCGCCTTTCCGACGGCGTATTCGACCGCCTCCGCGATAAATTCCTTTTTAAACAGGTATTCTTCGGCTTGTTTTTTGGTCTGCGTTTTCGCCGCGAGCGAATTCAAAAGGGCGTTAAAAGCGCGTTTTTTCTCGTCCTCCGTAACGGCTTGTTTCAATTCGTCCTCGTCTGCCTCCGCGCCGACTTTCAACCGCCTCAAAATCACGGTTTCCAGCGTCAAACCGCATACGAATCCGCCGTCTATATATATGTTTACCCTTTGATTGTTTTTCTTTTGCGCCTCGATTTTCGTAATAATTCCCATATAAAATACCGCCGTTAAAGCCTTATTGTACCTTCGCGCATAACTTCTATCGCCGCAATACTTTTTCTCCGTATAATGCTAATGCAAATATATTATAGCATAACGCGAAAAAAAATACAACGGATTAAAAAAATTAAACTAATACGGAGGAAAAATTTTTTAATTCCCTCCGTATTAGTTTTGTACATTTTGAAATTATCGCTAACGACCACGGCAATACGCGCCGCTAATCACTATTTATTATTCGGCCGCCCCACCCCTTAATCCCCTCCCACGGAGGGGAATTTAAGGATAGAAAACTAATCGCTAATCACTATTTATTAACCGCCGCCATTGATCACCGACCGCTAATCGCTAATAATAACCGCCGCCATTGATCACCGATCACCGACTACTAAATAATCACCGACCGCCGACCGCCGATATCCGCTAACCGCCGGTCATCGCCGTTCTTAATACATTCCGTCCATACCGCCCATTCCGCCGCCCGGCATAGCGGGCGCGGGAGGTTCTGGGATATCGCACACGAGCGCTTCCGTGGTAAGGAGTGTCGCCGCGACGGACGCCGCGTTTTCCAGCGCGCTTCTCGCGACTTTCGTGGGGTCGATAATTCCCGCGTCTACCATATCGCAATAGACGTTTTTCAACGCGTCGTAGCCGTAGCCCACGCCCTTTTTGGCGTTCACGACGTTGTTGACGACCACGCTGCCCTCCACGCCCGCGTTAGCCGCGATTTGGCGCAGGGGTTCTTCCAACGCTCTCAAAACGATCTGACCGCCCGTCTTTTCGTCGCCCGAGAGTTTGTCCACGAAGGGCGCGATCTTGCCGATCACGGAGAGGAGCGCGATTCCGCCGCCCGGGATAATTCCCTCTTCGACGGCGGCGCGCGCCGCCGCCAAAGCGTCCTCGATACGCAGTTTCTTTTCTTTCATTTCGACTTCCGTCGCCGCGCCGACGTTGATGACCGCGACGCCGCCCGAGAGTTTCGCCAGCCTTTCTTGCAATTTTTCTCTGTCGTAGTCGCTGGTCGTTTCGGCGATTTGCGCCTTTATGGACTTCACGCGCGCCGAAATAGCGTCTTTTGATCCGTTTCCGCCGATAATGATCGTGTTTTCTTTGTCGACTTTGATCTGTTTTGCGCGTCCGAGCATTTCGAGTTTCGCGTCTTTCAATTCCAAGCCCAATTCGTCCGAAATGACCTGACCGCCCGTCAATACCGCTATATCTTCCAGCATAGCCTTTCTCCTGTCGCCGAATCCCGGAGCCTTGACGGCGACGCAATTAAAGACGCCTTTCAATTTGTTTATGACGATTGTGGTCAACGCTTCGCCCTCGATATCGTCGGCTATGATGAGGAGTTTTAAATTATTTTTCAGAACCTGCTCCAAAATAGGCAGGATTTCTTGAATATTGCTGATTTTTTTATCGGTGATCAAGATGACGGGATTTTCCAATTCCGCGGTCATTTTTTCGGGATTCGTGATCATATACGCCGACGCGTAGCCTCTGTCGAACTGCATTCCCTCTACGGTGGTCAATTCGGTTTTCATAGATTTGCCCTCGTCGACCGTGATAACTCCGTCGTTTCCGACCTTATCCATAGCGTCCGAAACCAATTTTCCGATCTCGTCGTCCGCCGCGGAAACGCTGGCGATATGCGCGATCGCGTTTTTATCGGAGATCGGCTTGCTGATTTTTTTCAATTCCGCGACCGCCGCTTCCGCCGCCGCCGCTATACCTTTTTTCAAGATCATAGGATTCGCGCCCGCCGCGACGTTTTTCAAGCCCTCTCTTATGATCGCCTGCGCGAGAAGAGCCGCCGTCGTCGTACCGTCGCCCGCGACGTCGTTCGTCTTGACCGAAACCTCTTTGATGAGTTGCGCGCCCATATTCTCGAACGGGTCGGAAATCTCGATCTCCTTAGCGATCGTAACGCCGTCGTTCGTGATCAGCGGCGAGCCGAATTTTTTGTCCAAAACGACGTTTCTGCCTTTGGGTCCGAGCGTAATTTTGACCGTATCCGCAAGGGTGTTGACGCCCTTTTCGAGGGCGCGTCTTGCGTCCTCTCCGTATTTAAACTGTTTTGCCATATAATATATCCTCTCCTTATTCTTAATTCTTGTTATGTTGATGATGTTTTTTGCCGAACCGATATTTTTTCGTTATCGAATCCGTCGTATAAAATTACTTGTTTTACCGGAACACCGAACGTGTGTTTTTTAATTCGGTATGCCGTAGTGAATCGTTTTTCGTTTACCGAATCCGTCCGTATGAAATTACTTGTTTTACCGGACTCCGAACGTGTGTTTTTAAATTCGGTATGCCGTATTGAATCGTTTTTCGTTTACCGAATCCGTCGTATAAAATTACTTGTTTTACCGGACGCCGAACGTGTGTTTTTAATTCGGTATGCCGTATTGAATCGTTTTTCGCCGCCGAATCCGTCGTATAAAATTACTTGTTTTACCGGACGCCGAACGTGTGTTTTTATTTCGGTATGCCGTAGTGAATCGTTTTTCGTTTACCGAAAATCCGGCATACTTTTTGCTATTGAATTACCGCCAATATGTCGCTTTGGCGTATAATCACGACCTCTTTTCCGTCCAGCTTAAACTCGCTGCCCGAATATTTGCCGTATAGAATCTTGTCGCCGACCTTGACCTGCATAACGATATCCTTCCCGTCGATAAGCCCGCCCGGTCCGACCGCTATGACCTCCGCGATCTGCGGCTTTTCCTGCGCGCTGCCGGGAAGAACTATCCCGCCCGCGGACTTTTCCACGGTCTCCACCGCTTTGATTACCACCTTGTCAAATAATGGTTTAATTGTCATTTTTTATACCTCCGTTTTTTTTATGTATTTATTTTTATTTATTTTTTATCCGTTTATTTATCTTTTTTATTTCGTTTTTTATTTGTCCGTTTCGTTTTTTTAATCGGCTTATTTATTGTTTTTTATCGCGGTCGTTTGCTTTTTTAATTTCATTCCGTCAATTTATAGGGTTGTTTTTTATTCCGCGTCCGAAAGGCTTTTGGCACTCAACCGTTTGGACTGCCAAAAGTATATCACTTTTTTATGCCGTAAACAAAGCAAGTATGCCAAAATATTTTATATTATCGGCAAATAAAAGAAAATATAACCGATTACATTCAAAATACTATGTTATTTTACTTTTTTTTGAATAAAAAGTCAATGGATTTCACACGCTATTTTTTATTTGTTCGGTTTATTCGGATTGCGGATTAAATTTACGCATACTTTTGAAGATTATCACAAGCGGCATACCTATTCGCGGATTTGAATATATTTTATACTAAACCGTATGATTCGATTACGTTCGTTAATTCCGTTATGCAAGATTATACCGCATAGTCCGTAATTCGGTTGTGTTCGGTTATGCCGCATAACTCATAATTCAATTAAGTTCGGTTATGCCGTATAGTCCGTAATTCGGTTGAGTTAGATTATGCCGTAACGCTTCAATTATATCACAAAAAACGGGAGATCGTGAAATTATATGCCGATAAAAAGCCGAATAGACTACTCGGAATATACCGTAAAACGCTTTAAAGAAAGAGAGTTTAAAGAGTATTCCGTCCGCGCGCGCGAAAATCAAAAAATCGCCCCCGAAAGAAAAAACCGATTTGACGCCGAAAACGGCTTCGAACGCCCTTCGGAAAAAACCTTTCAAGACGGGTACGACGACGGTATAAATGCGGAAAAGTCCTTTTACCGCAAATATAACGCCCCGTTCGATCCGGATAAAACCTTCCGCGCGGAAAGACCTTTTTATGCCGGCGAACGCGGCCGCGCGCATCACGAAAACGAAAAAATTATCGACATAAATCCCGACGAATTAAAAGAAGGATTTTTTGACGGTTCCGCAACCGATAAAACGCGCCCCCGTGAAAATTTTTGCGGAACGCCGCGCGGCGGTGAGCCCGCAATCAACGAAAACGACGGCGAGAATTTTCAAAATAATCAAGAAAAAAAACAAACCGTAAGCCGCGGCGATAATATGCAAAACACCGAAAATTCAGAAAAATATCCGCCGAACGCCCGAAATGATAAAGAAAAAAACCAAACCGAAAACGGCGAAAATCACGGAAATTCAGAAAAATATGCCGTGAACTCCGAAAAGTACGGCGGTCAAGTCCTCGCCGCCCTTCAAAAAAAAACCGCCGGAATCCCAAAAAAACCGCCGGGGAAAAACCGGAAAATCCTCGCCGCCGTATCCGCGCTCGTTATGATTTTGTCCTGCCTCCTCCTCGCAGACCGCTTTTTCGGAGGCGCGATCACCGCCGCCGCCGGATACGGAAACTCCGCCGCAACATATTACGCCCTGTGCCTGGGCGAATTCGACGACCGCGAAGAAGCGAAAAAACGCGGACTCTCGCTCATGGCGGAGGGCGCGGCGGGCTATGTCATACACGACAAAAATTATAAATTGATCGCGGCGGTATACCCGAACGAAAACGACGCGAAAAAAGTCCTCGAACGAAACAAAAACGCCGCGGATAACGCCCGTATATACGAAATCAAAATCAAAAAAGCCGCGCTGACAAGATATTCGGAAGAGGAAAAAAAACGGCTGAACGCCGTGTTGGGCTTCGGCGGCGCGGTGTACGTCGAACTTTTCACGCTGTCAAACGCGCTCGACGAAAATAAAACCGATATAGGCGCCGCGCAAGCCAAAATCGCCGCTTTGTCGCGCGAAATCAACGCGCTGTCGTATGCCTTGGAATATCGCCCGTCCGATAAACCCGTCTTTAAAAAAATCAAAAACGACCTCGACGCCGCCGCGTCCGCGCTGGATTACCTCGCGTCGCCTTACGCGCGCGCGCCGTCGCTCCAAGCCAACGCGAGATATACATACGTTATGATACTAAATATGTACCGCGCGCTGATGAACGGGTTTTAAAAGCGAATGCAATACACGCGAACGCAATAAATGCGAGTGCAATACACGCGAGTGCAATACACGCGAGTGCAATATACGCGAATGCAATACACGCGAGTGCAATAAATGCGAATGCAATATACGCGAATGCAATATACGCGAACGCAATATACGCGAATACGGTATATGACAAACTATCACTATTCCGCAAATCTCTAACCGTCCTCACAGACCGATAACCGCAGACTACTAACCGCCGACCTCTACTCTAACCGCCGACCGCTCATAACGCCGCTAACCGCCGATTGAGTTTTTTTCAAACTTTTTAAAAACTTTTTTTAAAATCAACGCTTTTTTTCTTGACAACAAACCGGGAAATAGTGTAGTATATTATACGCTGTCTATCGTAAGTTTCGGGGTGTAGCGCAGTTTGGTAGCGCACGTGGTTTGGGACCATGGGGTCGGGAGTTCAAATCTCTTCACCCCGACCATAAACGCCCTTTCGCGAAGGCGTCGATATCTATTGTACGGCCGCGTCCGTAAACCGCGTTTCTAAAACGCGAAACGGCGTCCGGAACTTGTACGGTATAATTAAAGCCGATATCTATAAAAGTTGCGTCCGTAAGCCGCGTTTCTAAAACGCGAAACGGCGTCCGGAACTTGTACGGTATAAATTAAAACGGACTAAAAATACCTATATTCCCCTTTAATCTATCACGCCGTATATTCTTAAAATTCTTAAAATTTTTGAATTTTATGAACGCGGATTTTCCGTTCTTCCGTAAATAAAAATCGAGGGCCTTTAGCTCAGTAGGTTAGAGCGGTCGGCTCATAACCGATTGGTCCGCGGTTCGAATCCGTGAAGGCCCACCACTCCTTTTTTTGAAATACGGTATGCAAACGAATAGTTTATCACGGCTCGGCGGCGCGATCCAAATCCGCTAAGCCCGCCGCTCCATTTTGGAAATACTGTATGCAATTCATAATCCATAATATACGGTCCGGTAGTTCAGTTGGTTAGAATGCCAGCCTGTCACGCTGGAGGTCGAGGGTTCGAGCCCCTTCCGGATCGCCACTTATACCCGAAATAAAAAATGGAAACCGAAAAATTTTAAAGAACCGCATAGCGTAATTCCGTAAAATTTTCGGGGCGGCTTATAACCGCCATCCCCTATCCGCGGCTGATTGTAACCGGTAATAGAACGTATTTGCAAACACCGATTAATAATCAATAATTGCTAATCACTAACTTGCGGCCGATCACTAATTAACGGATAATTTCACCGACACTAATCACCTATCACCGATCACCGATCGCTGATTAATAAACTCTTTCACGGATCACCAATAACTACCTCCGCTAACTAATAACTACTTTCATTGCCGCCGATCGTTGATCACCGATCGCTAACCGTAAATCACTAACCGCTAATAAAATACCTGCCTCGATAGCTCAGTCGGTAGAGCAGAAGACTGAAAATCTTCGTGTCGGTGGTTCAATTCCGCCTCGAGGCACCACTCGCAACCCGCCGGATTACGGATCAAATAAATACCCGAAAAATTTACGCCGCTCGCCAGCCGCGGCAAAATGCCGAATCTCGCCGAAATCCACCTCTTTTTGACCGGTAAAAAAAGAAAATCTTGTCGTTATCCCGCCGGTGTAGCTCAATCAGGCAGAGCAGCTGATTTGTAATCAGCAGGTTGATGGTTCGATTCCGTTCGCCGGCTCCATTGCTTACTATTCTCTAACTGTATCGATATATAATAACACCGCTTCGCGTTCAAAATACCCCGTTCCTTACACGGCTTTTCGATCGCAAAACGGCGAAAAATATCTCCGAATGCGTAAATCAATATACAATAACACCGCTTCGCATTCAAAATACCCTATTTCTTGCGCGGCTTCTTGACCGCAAAACGGCTAAAATATCTCCGAAAATACAAATTTCATAATGCTAAAATATGGGAAGATTCCCGAGTGGCTAAAGGGAGCAGACTGTAAATCTGCCGTCTTTGACTTCGGTGGTTCGAATCCACCTCTTCCCACCATATA
>JAISNN010000051.1 GCA_031276195.1 Clostridiales bacterium | reverse complement strand
GGGAGTATATCGCCACTCCCAATTCGGACGGAGAGGTCTTGAACCGCGTTGTTTATGTGAAGTCCTTGCCGTATTATCCCGCGCGAAAGGACGCCGCGCCGCTTGAAAGCGTTGAGCGTAGGGATATCGCGCCGTTTGCAAGCGGTACGCCGAAAGGAGCGGGAATGCTTGCTAAGGAAAAACCCGTTAAAAAAGGCGGTAAGATATTTATGACTTTCGTAGGGCTGATTCTTTTGGCGGCGGCCGCTCTCGCGTCCGGCGCGTGGGCACAGAGTTATTTCGGAAAAGAGGAAGAGAAAGAGGAAGTGTACGCCGTTGTGTTTGTCGTTGACGGTGAAACGCATTACGAAACGACGGTCAAAAAGGGCGGAGAGGTAATCTTTCCCGAAGTTGAGCCGACAAAGGACGGGTATGAATTCGCGGGCTGGGCGTACGAGGGCGGCGCGCTGTTTGACGGCGCGGAAGTCAACGCGACGCTGACGCTGGTCGCGAAGTGGACGGCGATAGAGAGTTATACGGTGAGTTTTGTAGTAGAGGGTTTAGACGAACCGTATTATGAGATAACGCTGAGAAAAGACGAGGCGGTAACCTTCCCCGAAGAGCCGACAAAAACGGGTTATGACTTTGTGGGCTGGATGTATGATGGCGGAACGCTGTTCGAGGGCGGATCGGCAAACGGGAATCTTATATTGACCGCGAAATGGACGGAAACGACGAAGTTATTAGGACAGTTAAAGGCGGCGTTGAAAAAACTTTTAACGGTCGAGTATGAAAGATTGATCGCGGCGAACGAGAGTTACGATCAGGGCAGCCTTGACAAATGGAACGAGGCATATGAGGGCGGAATAGAGGCGATCGAGGCGGCGAATTACGCGGACGCGGTAGACGGGGCGTATAGTAATGCGATTATAGAAATGAACGCCGTTCAAGTGAATTTTACCGCAGGGTTGGAATATACATCGGCAGACGGCGGTTGGGAAGTGGGATATGGAGATGCAACCGATTTGGAAGTTGTAATCCCCGCGGTATATCAAGGGCAAAAAGTGGTGAGGATAGCGGAAAGTGGATTTCAAGAACAAGAATATGAAGAATATATTATTTCCGTAAAAATTCCGAATAGTGTAACGTCTATCGGGGATTGGGCGTTCGCTTATAACAGTAGTTTGAAAATAATCAATATACCCGACGAAGTAACGAGTATCGGATATATGGCGTTCGCTTCTTGCAGTAGTTTAACAAAAATCTCCATACCCGAGGGAGTAACGACGATCGGGGATAGGGCGTTCGAGTATTGCGGTAGTTTGATAACGATCGTTATACCCAAAGGAGTAACGAGTATAGGGTATGGTATGTTTAGTAGTTGTACTAATTTGGCAACAATCACTTTACCCGAGGGATTAACGAGGATCGGGGATATGGCGTTCTCTTATTGCGATAGTTTGACAACGGTTACTATACCCGAGGGAGTAATGGTTATCGGGGATTGGGAGGAGGTGTTCCGCCATTGTACTAGTTTGACGGGTATTAATGTCGATACAAACAATGAAGCGTATATGTCCGTTGACGGAGTGTTATATAACAAAGAGCAAACTGCGTTGATATGCTATCCCGCGGGAAAGACGGTAAGTAGTTTTACGATACCCGCCGGAGTAACAACTATCAAGGAGTGGGCGTTCGGTTTTTGCAGTAGTTTGACAACGATCGTTATACCCGAGGGAGTAACGAGTATAGGTAATGCTGCGTTCGCTTCTTGCAGTAGTTTAACAACGATCGTTATACCCGAGGGAGTAATTACTATGGGTTATGGTGCGTTTCAAGGTTGTACTGAATTGACAATTTATGTGGAAACGGAGATGACTCCTAATGGGTGGGCTTCAAGTTGGAATATCGCTGGGCGTCCCGTGTATTTGTATTCGAAGGAATATAAGAGCGGGTGGTATTGGCATTATGAAACCATAGACGGAGTGAAAGTTCCGACACCTTGGAATTAATAAGCGGCGTTTAGGATTTTTTACGGAATTAAGAATATCCTAATGGAATTTTAAAACCTAAAAGAAATAATCTAAATTTTACAAAATTAAGGTTTTCCTAATAGTGTTTAGAAAAACCTAAAAAACTTCTCTCTTTGTTTTATAAGAGAGAAGTTTTTTTAATCGGACACCATTGCTGTTTTTTTGTAATGCCGCCCACCCCTACCCCTCCCACGGAGGGGAATTTCCGCTCTCCACGCTTTGAATGGAAAAATTCACTTTTTCCAAGCGGTCCCCACGCCCCTTTAATCCCCTCCCGCGGAGGGGATTTTTTCGTTCAAATTTAGTTGTTTTTTATATAAATTTTTCAAAATATATTTTCTATGTGTGAAAGTTATGTTTCGTTTTATCTTATGATTTTTTTTTAAAAACGGAAAACCGTTTTTATTTTTTTTAATGTTTGCAATTTTTAGCGAATAATAACATATTATATACAAGTCGATATTTAGGAATTCGTGTCGTAGAAATTTGGAAAAGATTCTTAACAATATTTTAGGAATTCGTATCGGGTGCAATATAAAAGGATTCTTAGCAATATTTTAGAAAATTCGTGTCGTGGAAATTTGGAAAAGATTCTAAGGAAATAGTTTTTTTGATTGTCGGGACATAGATTAGCAAATTTTGGGTTTAATGGTATGGTCAATCATATAATCAAGGGCGACGGGATAAGGGGAGATATAATTTTTTTGCACGGCTTCGGGGGGAGTACGGTGAGTTTTTCGCGCGCCGCGAGATATTTTTCCAAGGAATACAGGACGACGGTTTTGGATTTTTACGGATTCGGCGATACGCCGCCCCTCGAACGCGTGATGGATCTCGACGATTACGCCCGTTCCGTAGAGGAAATTGTCGAACATTACCGAATGGAAAACGTAACGCTCGCCGCGCATTCTTTCGGCGGACGCGCCGCGATCAAACTTGCCGCGGAAAATCCGAAAATCAAAAAACTCATACTCGCGGCGAGCGCGGGAATTATTCCGAAAAGAACTTTTAAATACTATTTCAAGGTGTATGCCTATAAATTTTTTAAAAAATTGCATATAAATCTGAATACGGGCAGCCGCGACTATAAAGGGCTTTCGGGCGTGATGAAAGAAACTTTCGTGAAAATCGTCAATAAGGATATGACGCCGTATTTGGAGAAAATTCAATGCCCGACGCTCTTGGTTTGGGGCGATAGAGATACGGAAACGCCGCTTTATACGGCGGAAATTATGCGCGGGAAAATACCTAACAGCCGCCTCGTCGTGTTTGAAAATTGCGGGCATTTCGCGTATTTGGAGGAAAGTTATAAGTTTTTAAAGACCGTTGAGGAATTTTTAAAAGAGGATTGAAAAAGGGAACGGGAGAACGGGGTTTGGAAGAATGGGGGAATTTTTAAAAGCGGTTTGAAAGGGGTTTGGTTTAGAATGCGGTTTTAAAAAAAAGATACGCTTTTTTAAAGACAGCCGAAAAATCTTAAAAGAGAATTAAAGGAGATTCGGTTTTGCGTGGTTTGAGAGAATGAAAAGTTTTTTAAAAAAAGGACTGAAAAAGATTCGGGTTGCGCATTCGGAATAAAGATAGGGTTTATTTGATGTAAGTTTTATCGGCAAGTTCTAAAAGTTTGAGGAAAAATATGATTTTATTGCCCTTTATCGGCGCGCTGTTTATGAGCGTGATATCGTATAATTATATGCACTATTTGCAACTGAATAATTATTCGGCGCCGGGAACGTTGAAAAATTTTGCCAAAAAACATTGGGCGGAAATGATTTTTTTGTTTATTTTATCCGCTTTTGCCGCCGTCATTCGCGTTTTTTGGGCGGAAGGTTTTTATGCGGCCGTAATTTTTACCGGCTATGTTCTGAGCGCGGCGGCTTTTGTTTTGACGCGGAATAAAATCCGCAAAAAAAATATAAAAAAACCTCTCGCGCCGACCGCCAGAATGCGCCGTCAATTCGCCTTTGCGTTCTGTTTTAATCTTTTCGTTTTTTATATAATTTATATAACTTGCGCTATAAAATTTTACGCCGTTTTTTCATACGTAATTTTCGGGATCTATACCGCGGATTTTTCTATATCGTCCGTTATAATCGGAGCATTTGAAAATATTAATAACAAACGTTATATCAAAAACGCTGAAAAAAGGCTTTCGGCATACCCTAACGCGGTCAAAATCGGAATAACGGGAAGTTACGGAAAAACGTCGGTAAAAAACATTTTGAAGGCTATGACGGAAAAAAAATACGTGGTTATAGCGACGGAAAAAAATTACAATACCCCCCTCGGAACGGCGATTTCGTCGGAATTGATAGGGGAGAATACGCAGATTTTTATCGCGGAAATGGGCGCGCGGCGCGTCGGAGAGATCGACGAACTTTGCCGTATCGTCAAGCCCGATTGCGGAATCATAACGGGCATAACCTCTCAGCATACGGAAACTTTTAAGAGTTTGGAAAATATCATATCGACAAAATTTGAACTGTACCGTTCGGTCGAGAGCGCGGGCGGTTTTTGCGTGTTTAATTATGACGACGCGAATATAAGGGAAGCGGTGAGAGAGAAAGCGGATAATATTATTTTGAGCGGAACGTGTAAGGACGGCGTTTTGATAAGCGCGGACGACGCGAACATAAGGGAAGCAAAGAGAGGTAAAACGGATAATATTATTTTGAGCGGAACTGACGGCGGCGGCATTCATTGCTATGCGGCGGATATTTCGGCGAGTGCGGAGGGGAGCGGGTTTACGCTTTTTTTCGATCCGAAAATCAGGGGCAAGGTAAGTCAAAGTATTAGGAATAGGTTAAAAATAAAGGAAGGTGAAAAAAGCGAATCGATAAATTTTTCAGAATGCGGAGATATACCGAATGCCGGTGAAAAAGGCGAATCGACAAGTCTTTTCCGCGGATCGGATATGCCGAATACCGGCAAAAAAGGCGAATCGATAAACCTTTCAGAGTGCAAAGATATACCGAACGCCGACAAAAAAAGAGAATTTGAAAAAATCGCCGTCTCGACGAGGCTTATCGGGCGGGCGAATATCATAAACATCACCGTCGCCGCCGCCGCGGCTTACGCGCTGGGCGTTTCGCCCAAGGAAATCGGGGAGGCCGCCGCGGAATTAAAGCCCGTTCCGCACCGAACCGAGGTCATAAAAAGCGGCGGTCTGACAATCATCGACGACACCTACAACAGCAATCCAGCGGGCGCGGCGGCGGCGTTGAATACGCTCGCGATGTTTTCGGGGCGGCGGGCGGTCGTCGCTTGCGGCTTTGCGGAACAGGGTAAAAATCTCGCGGCGGCAAACGGCGAATTCGGCAAAAAAATCGCGGAAACCGCCGAACTTGCCGTGTTGATAGGCGCGGGAGCGCGGTATATTTTGAACGGAATGCGCGCCGCGGGCTTCGATGAAAAAAAAGTTTTTTTGTATCCGTCGCTCGCCGAAGCAAAAAAGGACTTTTCAAGGCTGTTCAAAAACGGCGACGTTATACTTTTTGAAAACGATATGCCCGACGATAAGGAATAGATTAAAAAGGAAATTATATAATAGGTATTATATACGGCGATAAGAATAGAGAGCGCGAAAAACGACGGAAACAAAGCGGAAAAGAGGAGAGAATTATATAGTACATATTATATAATAGGTATTATATACGGCGATAAGAATAGAGAGCGCGAAAAACGACGGAAACAAAGCGGAAAAGGGAAGAGAATTATATAGCGCATATTATATAATATATATGATATTATTTTTCAAAAGGAGAGTATATGAAAAAAAACATTCTTGTGATATTCGGGGGAAAATCCTGCGAACACGATATTTCAATCATCACCGCTTTGCAGGCGATGAGGGCGGCAAACGAGGATAAATACGAGGTTTTTCCGCTTTATATAAGGAAAAAAATGTATTCCGGCGGCGCGCTTAGGGATCTTTCGGCATACGCGGATTTTTCACGGATTGAATCCTCTTTGAAAACCGTCGAATTTTTTGACGGAGGAATTCTCGTCGGGCGGTCGAGGGCGTTCAAAAAACGCGTTTTTATAGACGCGGCGGTCGTGTGCTGCCACGGCGGAATCGGCGAAAACGGAGGACTTCAAGGGCTTTTGGAATTTTATAACATACCTTATACTTCGCCCGGCGTTTCCGCGTCGGCGGTTTTTATGGATAAGGTCTTGACGAAAGAGGTTTTAAAGGCGAAAAATCTGCCCGTTCTGCCATACTTTACGGTCAAAGATACCGATATCGAAAACGCGCGCGCGCGCGGCGATCTGACATATCCGCTGATCGTAAAACCCGCTTCGTTAGGTTCGAGTATCGGGATCGGCGTGGCGCATAATATAGACGAATTAAAAACCGCTTGCGTCGTCGCGGCGGAATTCGATTCTAAAATTATCGTCGAAAAAGCGTTGACGGATTTTTTTGAAATCAACTGCGCCGCCCTCTCGGACGGGAAAAATATTATCGTTTCGGAATGCGAAAAGCCCGTTTCGTGGGAGGAGTTTTTGAGTTTCGACGAGAAGTATTGCGTGGGCGGCGGAATGAGGGGATTGAAACGCGAATACCCGGCGGACATTCCCGAAAATTTGAGAAAGGCGGTGCGGAATTTTACGCGGACGGTTTACGCGCATTTCGGAATGAAGGGGAGCGTTAGGATCGATTTTTTGGTCGACGGGACGGACGGCGGCGTGTATATAAACGAGATAAACACCGTTCCCGGGTCGCTGGCGTATTATCTCTTCGCCGAAAACGGAATCACTTTTAGAGATTTGATAGATATTACGGTCGAAACCGCAAAAAGAGAAAAGGCGAGAGCGGATAAGAAACAATATATCTACGATTCAAAGGTTTTGGATGGGGATTTTTCGGGAAAAACGGGGAAGGCGTGAGGTTTTTTCGGGGGGAATTTCGATAAAGGCGGAAAAGACGAGAGCGGACAAGAAACAATATATCTGTGATTAAAGGTTTTGAGTGGGATTTTTGGGGAAAAACGGGGAAGGCGTGAGGTTTTTTGATGGAAATTTCAATTTGAG
The DNA here is from genome assembly GCA_031276195.1 of Clostridiales bacterium. Lineage (GTDB taxonomy): Bacteria > Bacillota > Clostridia > Christensenellales > JAISNN01 > JAISNN01. The sequence continues at coordinate 3,101 of JAISNN010000051.1, read as the reverse complement.
GGAAATTTCAAAAGGAGAAAGAGAATAAAGAACGATTGTTTTTGTTTGACATATTCTCACGGAGCGGAGTTTTTTATATTTAAACGGGAGGATTTTCTCCCGTTTTTATATTTTAGCTCGTGCGGATTAAAAATTTAAGGGCTAAGGAAAAAATGTGAAAATATAATCGAAACAGAGAAAAAGGGGTTCGCTTCGGTTAAGGAAAAACGGGGTAAAAATGTGGAAAAAGTCGGCGCAAAAACCCGGAACGGGAGCGAAAAATTGCGAAAAATGTAAAAAAAAGAACTTTAAGGTTTGCATAGGGTGCTCGTCGGTGCATACGCATACGGAAGGCGCAAAAATCGAAACTATGGACGATTTAAGGCGCGTCCGCATTTTTAAAAAACACAAAATATTGGGAGTTTTTAAAAAGCGTTCTCACGCGTTACTTAAAATAAAATAAAATAAAATTTCCGCGCGTTCCTTTAAAATAAAAAAAGTTTTCAAAAGTTTTTATTGCGTTCTTTAAAATACTAAATTCTTAAAACGCTAAATTCTCTAAAATATTAAATTTTTTAAATGCCAATAAAGAAAAGCGGCGGAAATGTGATTGACTTTTTTTTCGGATTTTGGTAGACTATACGGTATAAAATAAAATACGGTAAAAATGCGAAACAAGGAGTTTTTTATATGAGAAGCATCGGTATTTTGACAAGCGGCGGCGACGCCCCCGGAATGAACGCCTGTATCAGAGCCGTCGTGCGCTATGCCCTTCAAAAGGATATGAGGGTATACGGAATCGAAAAGGGTTACGAGGGCTTGATCAACGGCAACATAAAAGAGATGGATCGCCGCAGCGTATCCGACATCATTCAGCGCGGCGGTACGGTCTTGAAAACCGCTCGCTGCAAAGAATTTACGACGGTCGAGGGGATGAAGAAGGCCGCCTATAATATGAAAGTATTCGGCGTGGACGGGTTGGTCGTCATCGGCGGCGACGGCTCGTTCCGCGGCGCGAAAGATCTTTTTGACAATTTTAAAGTTCCGTCCGTGGGGATACCGGGGACGATCGACAACGATTTGGCGTATACCGACTATACGCTCGGTTTCGATACCGCCGTCAATACCGTCCTTTCGGCGATCAATAACCTCAGAGACACTATGACTTCTCACGATCTCGCGAACATAGTCGAGGTTATGGGGCGGCATTGCGGTGATATCGCCCTTTTCGCGGGGCTTGCGGGCGGCGCGGAAATTATTTTGATTCCAGAGAAAAAAATTCCGATCGATGAGATATGCGAAAATTTGAGGGTCAATCAAGCGAAGGGTAAACTGTCGAATATCATAATTCTCGCGGAGGGCGCGGGAAACGCGGAGGAAATTCAAGAGACGATTATAAAGGAAACGGGGATTCAAATCCGCACGACGAGGCTTGGACATATTCAGCGCGGGGGGACGCCGTCGATGGCGGATAGGATTTTGGCGGCGAGGCTGGCGGTTCGCGCCGTGGATCTTTTGCACGCCGACAAGGAAAAGACGGTCAATAAGGTTGTGGGCATTAAAAACAACAAAATTATAGACGAAGACTACGCGGACGCGTTCGCGAAGACGAATAAGGGACACGAGGATTTATACAACATAGCGAAGATACTTTGCAGTTAAAGTGATTTTTTTGAATTCCGAACGATTGCCGATTTGTATTTGAACGCATTTATTGAATTCCGAAATGAGGTTTTTGCGGAAGATTTTAATGACCGATGAGAGTGATTGCAGCCTAAAAGAGATTGATGAAAATTCGTAATAATAATATTTTTCGCGAAAGATTGCAATACCGAAAGAGAGTGATTGCACCTTAAAAGGATTGATAAAAATTCCGAATGAAATTCATCGAATTCTAAAATGAAATTTTTCGGAAACGGAGAGATTTATGGAGGACATAATAAGCGTCGAAAACCTAAACAAAAGTTACGGAACATTAAAAGCCGTCGACGGTCTTTCGTTTTCGGCGGCGCGCGGAGGGCTTTTCGCTTTTCTGGGCGAGAACGGCGCGGGGAAAAGTACGACGATAAATATCCTCTCCGGAATTCTGAAAAAAGATTCGGGAAAAGTCGTCCTCAACGGCAAAGATATCGACAAAGACCCCGACGGAATAAAAAACGATATCGGAGTCGTCTTTCAAACTCCGCGTCTCGACGGGCTTTTGAGCGTAAAGGATAATCTCGCGGTCAGAGCGTCGTTGTACTTCGGAAAAGCCGAAGCCGCCGCGCGCGTTTTGAAAACCGCGGAGGAATTGGAAATTCAAGACATTCTAAAACAAGCCTACAAAACGCTTTCGGGCGGACAAAAAAGACGGGCGGATATCGCGCGCGCATTGCTGTCCGACCCGAAAATTTTATTTTTGGACGAGCCGACGACCGGGCTGGACCCAAAGACGAGAGAACTTGTTTGGAACATTATAAGGAGAAAAAAGGACGGGGGAACGACGGTTTTTTTGACGACGCACTATATGCGCGAGGTTGAGGGCGCGGATAAGGTCGTCATTATCGACAAGGGAAAAAAGGCGGCGGAGGGTTCGCCCGACGCGCTGAGAAGCGAATTTGCGCGCGACTACGCGAGGATCGTAACGCCGAAAAACGCGTGGACGGAGGCGGCGTTGAATAGCGCGGGGATAGATTTCGATTATAGGGAAAACGCGTATTTCGCAAGGTTTAAGTCGACGGCGGATGCGTTGGAATTCGTTTGGACGCATAAGGCGGAGATAGCGGATTTTGAAATCTTGAAGGGCGGTATGGACGACGTTTTTTTGAACGTTACGGGGAGAATGCCGGAGGACGCGGCGCGGACGTGATTTTTTGCCGTCATTTTCGGGAGAATTTTTCCGTGAAAGAATTTTGGGTTTTAAGGCGATATTGAATGCCGGAAAAGGGCGGTTTGAGAGTGATTGCGGTCCGTTTAAATTTAGGAATTTTGGGAAAGCGTTAAATTTTTTACGTTCGTATTGAATGCCGGAAAAGGGCGGTTTGAGAGTGATTGCGGTCCGTTTGAATTTCGGAATTTTGGGGAAGCGTTGGATTTTTTACGTTCGTATTGAATGCCGGAAAAGGGCGGTTTGAGAGTGATTG
>JAISNN010000075.1 GCA_031276195.1 Clostridiales bacterium | reverse complement strand
TCCCGAACCCTTTTCAAAAACTTTTAGTAATGCGGAGGGGAATTTAAGGATAAGTTATTTCGGGAAAAACTTTTTGAAAAAAGTCTTTCCCGAACCCTTTTCAAAAACTTTTAGTAATTTATTTTATTTGAAAAATGCGGAGGAAAACTTTTTCATAAAAAGTTTTCCTCCGCCCTCCTTTCAAAAACTTTTAGTAATTTTGAGGAGAATATGAAATATCGTTGAATAATTTTCTAATCGGACGCCGCTTTGATCCCCTCCCGCGGAGAGGAATTTAAGGATAAGTTATTTCGGGAAAAACTTTTTGAAAAAAGTCTTTCCCGAACCCTTTTCAAAAACTTTTAGTAATTTATTTTATTTGAAAAATGCGGAGGAAAACTTTTTCGTAAAAAGTTTTCCTCCGCCCTCCTTTCAAAAACTTTTAGTAATTTTGAAGAGAATATGAAATATCGTTGAATAATTTTCTAATCGGACGCCCCACCCCTTTGTCCCCTCCCACGGAGGGGAATAGCGGATAATTAGAGAGGTTCGCCCCACCCCTTTGTCCCCTCCCACGGAGGGGAATAGCGGATAATTAGAGAGGTTCGCCCCACCTCTTGATCCCCTCCCGCGGAGAGGAATTTAAGGATAATGAGGGAAACGTTTCCGCTTTTAAAAAATTTTTTAAATTTCTCTATAAAAACGGTTGACTTTATTTTTTATATCGCATATAATTAAAACATAGTAAATATATCAATATTTATTATTTTTAAAAAGCGGTAAAATATATCATATAAAACATATCTATATAATATGATATTGTGATGAGGCATATTTTAAGAGCGTGAGAGTAAAGCGGCGTAAATATAATCCGGACGCCCCACCCCAACCCCTCCCACGGAGGGGAATTTCTTGAAATCGGGCATCGCGTAGCGTGATAAGGCGCATTAAAAAGTAAACGCGCAAAGCGGCGGCAGCGGAATAGGGTATCGCGCGGCGTGATAAGGCGTATTAAAAAGCGGACAAATAAATATGATATTGCGATAAGGCAATAGGGTATATTAAAAAGCGGACAAATAAATATGACGTCAAGATAGCGAAAAAGGGAATACTAAAAAGTAAACAAAAAAAAGGGGGCAGTTATAAATGGCAAAAGACACTTCTAAATGGGCTTTCGAGACAAAGCAGATACATATCGGGCAGGAATATCCCGATCCGGCAACGGACGCGCGCGCCGTTCCGATCTATCAAACGACCTCGTACGTCTTTAAAAATTCCGCTCACGCCGCCGCGCGTTTCGGACTTTCCGACGCCGGGAATATCTACGGGCGGCTGACAAACCCGACGCAAGACATTTTGGAACGGCGCGTTGCCGCCTTAGAGGGAGGCGCGGCGGCTCTCGCGGTCGCATCCGGCGCGGCGGCGGTTACTTACGGCATCTTGAACCTCGCCAAACGCGGCGATAACATCGTTTCGGCAAAAACTATCTACGGCGGAACGTACAACCTCTTCGCGCATACCTTAAAGGAATACGGAATCGATACGATTTTCGTAGACCCCGACGCGGAGGACGCGTTTGAAAACGCGATAAACGAAAAAACAAAAGCGGTCTTTATCGAATCGTTCGGAAATCCGAATTCCAACGTAATCGATATTCAAGACGCCGCCTTCGTCGCGCATAGGCATAAAATTCCACTCGTAATCGACAACACCTTTTCACCCCCAAACCTCCTCCGCCCGATCGAATACGGCGCGGATATCGTCGTCCACTCGGCGACAAAATTCTTGGGCGGACACGGAACCTCTCTCGGCGGTATCATCGTCGACGGCGGAAAATTCGACTGGGCGGCAAGCGGAAAATTCCCCTCCTTAGTCGAACCGAACGACAGTTACCACGGCGTCTCTTTCACGCAAGCCGCCGGAGCCGCCGCCTTCGTAACCGCTATAAGAGCGGTCTTGCTGAGAGATACGGGCGCGGCGATATCGCCTTTCAACGCGTTTTTGATCTTGCAGGGGATCGAAACACTCTCGCTCCGCGTCGAAAGACATATCGAAAATACCTTGAAAATTCTCGAATTTCTGAAAAAACAAAAGAAAGTCGAACGAATAAATCACCCGTCGCTCGCGCGTAAGGGAAGCAAACAACGCAGACTGTACGAAAAATATTTCCCGAACGGCGGCGGTTCGATCTTTACGTTCGAGATCGCGGGCGGAATCAAAGAAGCCCATAAATTTATCGACAGTTTGGAGATTTTTTCGCTTTTGGCGAACGTCGCCGACGTAAAATCACTGGTCATTCACCCGGCGACTACCACGCATTCGCAACTGAACGAGACGGAACTCGCGGAACAAGGAATTAAGAAAAATACAATCAGACTTTCAATCGGAACGGAAAACGTCAAGGATTTGATCGCGGATCTGGCGCAGGCGTTCGATAAAATCTAAAAAGGATTTACGGAATTCCGTAAAACGATATCAAAAACGATATGCGAAAAATATCGGAAAAAATTTTAAATAAAGACGGTATAAAAAATTTAATAAAAACAAAAAAATAAATTTTATAGGAGATGCAATATGTCTAACGTAGCAAAAACAATAACCGATTTAATCGGTAAAACACCTCTTTTGGAACTTTCAAATTACGGCGGAGAACAAAAACTTTGGGCTTCGGTCTTGGCGAAACTCGAACTTTTTAATCCCGCCGGCAGCGTGAAAGACAGAATCGCAAAAGCGATGGTCGCCGACGCCGAAGAACGCGGAATTCTCAAAAAAGGCGCGACGATAATCGAACCGACCAGCGGAAATACCGGAATCGGACTCGCGTCCGTCGCGTCCGCAAAGGGCTATAAGTTGATTTTGACGATGCCGGAAACTATGAGCGTCGAACGCAGAAACCTATTGAAAGCCTACGGCGCGGAACTCGTCTTGACCGAAGGCGCGAAAGGTATGAAAGGCGCGATCGCGCGCGCCGACGAACTGAATAAGGAAATTCCGGGATCGGTGATTTTGGGGCAGTTCGTCAATCCCGCAAACCCGAAAGTGCATTTCGATACGACGGGACCGGAGATTTGGAACGATACCGACGGACGCGTCGATATATTCGTCGCCGGAATCGGTACGGGAGGCACGATCAGCGGAGCGGGCGAATATCTCAAATCCAAAAACCCGAAACTGAAAGTCGCCGCCGTCGAACCGTTCGATTCGCCCGTACTCTCGAAAGGTACGCCCGGACCGCATAAATTGCAGGGAATCGGAGCGGGATTCGTCCCCGAAACGCTGAACGTCAAAATCTATGACGAAATCATTACCGTCAAAAGCGACGAAGCGTTCGCCGCCGCCAAAGCCCTCGCAAGAACGGAGGGCGTACTCGTCGGAATCTCGTCGGGCGCGGCTCTCTTCGCCGCAACGGAATTGGCGAAAAAACCCGAAAACGCCGGCAAAACTATCGTCGTCGTCCTGCCCGATACGGGCGAAAGATATCTGTCAACGCCGTTGTTTGAATGAAAAATTAGAATTTAAATTAAAGTTAAAATTAAAAATATGTTCCGCGCCCAAAAAGTTGGACGGAGGAAATAATTAAGCGGCTATAAAATGAGTTCTGTAATCAACGGGGCTCATTTTTAGTTTCTCTTTTATTCTATCGCGGTTATAGTATTTG
>JAISNN010000066.1 GCA_031276195.1 Clostridiales bacterium | reverse complement strand
CCTTTTACGATTACCTTTTTTGCCATTTGAACTCCTTATGTAAATTATCTAAATTGTCATTATTAAAACGTTATGTTTTTTTAAATTTGAAACGATTACAATGCTTACCCTATCGGTTGAAACTTGTTTACTTCCTTTGGAGAGGTGCGCTACTCTTCGACCGAAAGCAATCCTAAATCAAGAAAAGAAATAGTTAGCAAACTTAGAATCTCATAATAATTATTACTCTCGTATAAAGATTCTTGTTTTTTAAAAATGCTTTTATTCTTGTTTGCAAAGTCGTCGAGTTCTTCTATCTGAAAGCAACCGCACTCTATGCGCTCAATGGTTTTTATCATTTCCTCGGTTGCTTTTTTAAATGTATTTTCGTTGATTTTACTTTGTTGATAATTTTGTTCACCAATAAAACGCTTAGCTTTTTGCGCACTCTCAATTTTTAAAACACAACAGTCGGGAGCAAAGCATTCGATAACGTAGGATTCGATTGAAGGATAACTCAGCAACAAGAGACCGTTAGCATTTTTTTCGTTGTCCCTCGAATTACGCAGTTCGGACAACAGATCTGAAATAATCTCTGGCGAATTTGTTCTCCTATCTCTGTCAAATATATAATATACTGCCGCTTTTGTCGAATCTAATAAATATTCTTCATAGAGTTTTTTGTAAACCTCATCCAAATAATCTTGTCCTTTTTGTATGCTTATTACATTAGAACTGTTTGTGTTTACGGCAAAGACGATTGAGTTTTTATTTTTATCGCTGCGATATTCTTCCCGAGTGACATCGTTGTAGCGGTATGTTACATAAGTATAGTCAAATATTTTTGTGAAAATATGTTTTAAGAGAGTCAATTCCTTTTTCTGACCCTCTACAACATAAATTACCTTTCCTATATTTTTATCCTTGTTAATCCTTATTTTCATTTGCAACTCCGTAATTTGGTAATCCGTTAAACACTCCGCTCAAATACATTTTTTCGATGTTTTGGGACTCCCTCGGGTGTTCCGATGAAAATTTTTTTATCCTACTCCCTTTCTCATCGTCGAAGTCAACGGCGTAAATTTGGTCGGGTCTTAACAATGTGTTCTTCAGCAAGTTTGTCGAATGCGATACAAAGAACATCTGCGATTTTTTTGCATTGTTCATAAAAAAACGAATTATGAGTTCCTCTAATTCATTGTGAAACGCACTGCTGAATTCATCAACGATAAACATTCCATTTGTATTGACGATATGCAAAATAGACGGAAGCATACGAACTAAGGTCTGATTCCCGAGAGATTCGTATGCAAATGGAAGCCACGTGTCTATATTGTTTCGCTTAAAATCAATCTCTTTTATCTTAGAACCGGATATTGCCTCCAAAAAATCCGGTTGGGGTTTGCGACCCGCTTTATATTTTATCTCTTGGTTAAATTTGAAAGATTTAAAAAAATCATTAATTTTTTTTTCTCCGTTCTCTTCAAGATATTCCATTAAATTTACCTTGACATTTGTATTAAACGCCAATGCGTGAGAATGAAAAAGCGAGGCTCTATGAACATTAAAATATATCGAATTGCTTAAAAAATCAAACCATTTTATCATAGAAGAGTGGTTAGTGAATTTTGTATTGAAATAAATAGATTTGAGAAACGGCGTGTTCCTATCAATACGCGTAGCATCGTAAATTTTGTTCTCCGTTAAAAGAGTGTCTGCCGACAATCCTATTCGGTTCAGTATTTCATCCCCGTTCAGCGTGAGTTTTTCTTTGTCTATCGCCCCGTCTTTATTAAATTCAAGTCGGTAAACGAAACAGTCATTTTCTATTTTAAATTCATATTCAAGTTTCATATTTTTGCCTTTTGAAAATATACAAAAATAATCGTGAATAGGGATAATGGCATTTGTGAAAAGTAAATCCAGAAGTATTCTGATAGCATGTAATACGTTTGTCTTACCCGTAGCGTTTCCGCCGACAAAAACCAATCCTTTTAAAATCCCTTCGCTTGTGTTGGTATTTTCCAACATAGAACATTTGTTTGCCGCGACATCGATAATCGTTTCCTCTTTAAAAGATTTAAAGTTCGTCAGCCTTATTTTTGTGAGCATATACCCCTCCTTTTAATCCCGCCATTTACGTGAGGACATTTAAGTGTAAAAATTTTACATATTAAAATTTATTATACGTAATTTTCTTACAGTTTTATTGTATCCTTTTATAGTATGAAAGTCAATGGGTTTTATGTCAATAATTTCAATTTTTTGAAAAAAATTTTGAATTATTGCATATTTACGGCTTCTGTAAGAAAAGAATCCAATAAAATTTATCATTTGTATTGCAAAACTAAGCGTTATCTGATATAATATATCTATCCTTTATAAGCGGGGTATAGGCAATGAAAGAGAAGATTGTTTTGGCGTTAAACCGGATGAAAGAGAAGATTGTTTTAGCGTTTGGTAAAGTCAAGGAGAAAGTCGGTTTGGCGGCTAAGTGGTTGACCGCGTTCCTTAAAAAGAGGTACAAGGTCGTGATAGCCGTACTTGCGTCGGTGGTCATAATCACTACGACGGTTATAACCTTGCCTTTGCTTTTAGATAAAGGCGGCAAAGGTCGTGAACACGGCAAGGGCTTGAATATAGCGTTTTTGAAAGGCCTCTCGATTGACCTTAACGGCATAACCGCGCTCGCTATCGAGAAACGTCCGACGACGAATAAAACGGTACAGGGTGTTTCGTATAACGGTTTAACGGAGCGGAGTTTTTCTTATGCCGATGAGGTTGACGAGAAGTATAAGTTGGTTGGCGAGAAAGAGGACAAGTCGGTTGAGGAGATAACCCTCCGTACAAAGTTAGGCGAGATCTATCAGCAGGACGATTTACAAGCGGAGTTTAACAAGTTATGCGTTAGCGGAGATTTTATCTATTTTGAACTTATTCCCGATGACACGGAGGAGCAGCAAGCGGAGGACGGGAGTTATGAGTATGTCGATGAGGGCGGCGTTGAGAGAAGCACAAGGCTTACGCAGAGGGATAACGTATCGGAGGCGAACTTAGAAGAGTTTGACAAAGAGAGCAACCCGTCGCCGTTGGTGGGGATATTCGTGTACAGCATTGAGAACGAAAAGATATACGATTTGAGCAATGACGGTTATGAGGTTCTCGGGAGAGAGGTTGTTAAAATCGGAGGGAATGTTTGCCGCGCGTATATTAATGAGAATGACGAGTATGAAGTAAAAGGGGTTTTTAACAGCATTCAATCCCAAAAAGTACAAGATTTAAAAATAGATAAATGGGGAAACATAATCGGGAAAAGCATAGATGACTTTGGATTTGAGGATACGGAAGCAAGAGTGTTTGTGCAGGCAATGGCATCAGGCGGGTATAATAATACTCCGATTGCCTATGTCTTGGACAGTGAAGGTACGGCAATAAGATTGACCGATAAAGGCGAGGTGAAGATTCTATCGGAGAATGGGACTTTGCGCGATCCAATCGCCACCGACAACATTTACGTTAAAGCGGGGTGTAGAGGGTGGATATTTAAGGGAATAACGAATGGTGAAGCAATTTACTATGAAACCGCATATTATAGATCCTATTATGATCAAGAAGCGTGGGGAAATTTTCACAAATTAGTTGCATCTATTGGCAAAATCCAAGAAACATTTTTATCGGAAAATATCATAGTTGCAACTGTTGGGAAAACCAATGGGATATATAAATACAATAATTTCAATGATTTTAATAATAGTCTCCATAATGCAAATATTCTTGTATGGGTCGATCTTTCTAATTTTCAGTATGAAGACGGATATAAATTTGATGAAGACACGGGCGAATATTTGTATATACAAACGATAGAAGGACTGCACGTCATAGAGCAAGATTTTGCAAGCGCATATCCTAATGCCGTTCAAAATTTTAATCATACCATTTGGGATTTTGAAACGTTCACGATAAAGACTATAAACGGCGAAACGACCTATGAATTTTATTGGAACGAGGAAAACCAAGAAGTAAAAATAAGAGTAAAAGAAGAGATCGTTGCATCTCCAAAGGAAGTAAACAAATTCCAACCGATAGGATAATCATTATTAGGGAGTGTGTTTCATAGCACTCCCTTTTTTGATCTCAAATTTCAACTATTCTATCATTCTCTTTTCCCTCAACTCCTCCTTCAATCTGCGCACCTCATCCATCAAATAGTAGATCAGTTTGCTTTCCTTTATCGATAATGTTTTCATCTCATCCTCCGCCTCGCAAACTAACTCGGGGAACTGCTCTTTTAACTCTTGTGCAATGACTCCCACTTGTCTGCCCTCGCGTCCTTGCATATCGTATTCCTTTCCCAAAACTTGGCTTATGTCCTTGCTCTTGATTTGCTCTACGTTGGATTTTAGTCTTTCATCTGAATTCGTGTCGTAAGATGCCGCTTTAACTTCGCCATTAAAGTAGCCTTTTTCAAAAAAATAGGGGGTTGATCCATCTAAACCGCCAAGACTTGCCGCCCCGTTTATATAAGGCATAATATTCCCTGTCACAATTTTACCGCCAGATTCCGTAACGAATCTCTCTTTTCCGTTTGCGGATTATATTTTATTTCACTCATAAACCGCGTTTTTATTTATGCAAATTGACATCTAATTAACCGCCGATCACCGACCGCCGCCATACGCCGCCGTCCTTTGTCCGCGGCGCGCGTTACCGCCGTTCTTTCACGTCGACCCTTATATGCACGTCTTTCAGTTGTTTTTCGTCCACCGCCGACGGCGCGTTCATCATAAGGTCTTGCGCGTTTTTGTTCATCGGGAAGGCTATGATCTCTCTTATATTCGGCTCTCCCGCGAGCAGCATAACCGTCCTATCCACTCCCGGGGCGATACCCGCGTGGGGCGGCGCGCCGAATTTAAAGGCGTTATATAACGCGGGAAATTTATTCGCGACGACGCTCTCGGGCAGTCCGACGAGTGAAAAAGCCTTGACCAGCGTTTCGGGATCGTGGTTTCTGACCGCGCCCGACGACAGTTCCACGCCGTTGCAGATCACGTCGTATTGATACGCCAAAATGTCGAGAGGGTCTTTTTCGTTCAACGCTTTCAAGCCGCCCTGCGGCATCGAGAACGGGTTGTGGCAAAACTCCAATTCCCCCGATTCCTCGCCGATCTCATACATCGGGAAGTCCACGATCCAGCAAAATCTATACGCGTTTTTTTCCAAAAGACCGAGTTGTTCGCCCAACCTATTTCTGAGCAATCCCGCCGTTTTTTCGATTTTTCCTTTTTTCCCCGCGACGACGCCGACGAATGTATTCGGCTTTAAATTCAAAATTCCGACGAGTTTTTCATAATTTCCGTTCAAAAATTTCGCGATTCCGCCGCTCAATTTATTTTCCGCGTCCGTCTTAAACCAAAGGAGTTTGCCCTCGTTTTTTTCGATAAAATCGACGGTTTCGTCGATTTGTTTTCTCGTCCCCGAAAAGTCGTACACGGGAACGGCCTTGACCGTATTTCCGTCGAAGCCGGCGAAGCCGCAGTCTTTCACGCCCTCCGTTATGTCGAACACTCTGAGCGGATTTCTGAGGTCGGGTTTATCGCTCCCGAAGTTTTCCACGGCGTCGCGGTACGTTATGCGTTGAAAGGGCGGTTCCGACACTTCATAATCGGAAAACCGCCTAAAAATCCCCGGCAAAACCGCTTCGATTTCACGGAATACGTCTTCTTGTCCCGCGAAAGCCATCTCCATATCGAGTTGATAAAATTCGCCGGGCGACCTATCCGCTCTCGCGTCCTCGTCGCGGAAGCACGGGGCGATTTGAAAATACCTGTCGATTCCCGCGGTCATAAGCAGTTGTTTAAAGATTTGCGGGGCTTGCGGCAGGGCGTAAAATTTCCCGGGATGGATTCTGCTGGGAACGATATAGTCGCGTGCGCCCTCGGGCGACGAACTCGTCAAGATGGGCGTGGTGATTTCGAGAAATCCTCTCTCGGTCATAGCCGTTCTGAGCGCGGAGACGATTTTTGAGCGCAGGACGATTTTATCCTTTACCGCGGGGTTTCTGAGGTCAAGGAAGCGGTATTTTAAGCGCGTCTCCTCTTTCGACTGCAACGAATTGCCGATCTCGAAGGGCAGCGGCTCAAAACATTTTCCCAAAATTTCGATTTTTTCGGGTTCTATTTCGATGAGTCCCGTCGGGATTTGCGGATTCGGCGCGGAACGCAAAACCGCCTTTCCCGAAACCGCGACGACCGATTCGCGCGGAATGCTCCGCAGTTCGGCTTTTAGTTTATCGTTTTCGACGGTGATTTGAGTGATTCCGTAAAAGTCGCGCAGCGCGGCAAAAATGATATTTCCGATGTCGCGCGTGCCTTGAAGCCACCCTTCGAGCCTGACGGTTTTCCCGGCGTCGTCCGCCCTTAACTCGCCGCAATTATGTGTTCTCATATTTTTTTGTATCTCCTTATCCGATTCGTACCTGATTTTTTTTGTTCGGCTTATACGTTTGATTTCTAATTTCTTACCATTTTTTATTTCTTACTATTTATAATTTTTTGCTATCTCTTATTTCCTACCGTTTTTTGTTTGTTTCTATTTATAATTTCTTACTATTTATTGTTTGTTGCTATTTCTAATTTCCTGCCGTTTATAATTTCATACTATTTATAATTTCTTACCGTTTCTTGTTTCTTACTACTTCTAATTCGGTTGATATCTAATTTTATGCTCGCGTCTATATCTGTTTTCTTATTCGGCTCATATCTAAACCGCTATCCGATAACCGCCGCCGCCGACCGCTAACCGCCAAATAAATACCGCCGCCGACCGCCGGCCGATAACCTCCGGCCTCTAATTTACTTTCCCGAGGAAAATCTCTTTCATTTTCAGCGCGTCCTCCGCCTGCGTTCCGTCGGACTCGCATATTATATACGGATTCATTTTATTCTCGATCAAAACGGGCGCGAGATGCTCGAAATACGGACCGAATTTGTCGTCCGCGAAAGTCAAATGACGGATTTCGCCCGCCGCGCCGTATTCGACTCTGCTAAAATGAACGTGCATTTCCGCGGCTCTATCCCCCAGCGCGTCGAGATATTTTTCTATCAGCGCGCGGTAGTCGTCCGCTCCCGCGAGCGCGCCTTGCTCCCTTGCGTTGAGGTGTCCGAAGTCTATGCACGGCGTATAAATTCCGTCGATCTTGCAAAGCCCGATAATTTCGTCCGCCGAACCTATCTGCCCCAATTTTCCCATCGTTTCGGGGCAAAGTCTTATACCGCGGAATTCGGGGTTTCCGCCGACGGTCTCCGCGATTTTTTTCAAAGAAGTTTCGACGTGCGCGAGAGCGGTTTTCCGCGGCAGTTTCAAGGGCGAACCGACGTGAAAAACCAGCCTGTTTCCGCCGAACGCCTTCAAAATTTTTAAGGAATCGAATATATACGCCGCGCTCTTTTCAAACGCGTCCGGGTTGGCAAAATTTATATAATACGGCGCGTGAACGCTCATCTCGACGCCGAATTCCGCCGCCTTCGCGCCGATTTCGCGCGCGGAACTCTCCCCGATCGTAACGCCGCGCCCGAGCGAATATTCAAAGCAGTCCAATCCTTTGTTTTTCAGCCATTCGGGCATCTGCACCGTACGCTTAAAGCCCTCCGCGTAAAAACTCGCGCCGTTTCCGGCGGGTCCGAATTTTGTCATATCTCTCCTCTTTCCGCGTAATTTCCGTTTACCGTATATTTACTTCGCTTTTTTTGTAATTTATTCCGAACGGACGCGGTACTATACCGCGTTTTAAATACGCTTTTTCCCCGTGTTTTTTTAATTTTTTATTTATAATTTTTTCCGCGTCTTACCGCATAATTTTTTTCATATTTCCGCGGTACTATACCGCCTTTTTAATAGAATGAATTAAATATTTTTTTATCCTTTTCCAACTGTTCCGAAAGTTCCTTCACTCCCTCAAATTTGACGGTATCCCTCATTCTGTCAATAAATTCTATCTCCGTATATTTCCCGTACAAGTCGTAGTTTATTCCGTCGATATGCGTCTCGTACATATACTCCGATCCGCCGAAAGTCGGACGGCTTCCGACGTTCGTAATCGACATAAAGCAGCCCGAATTGACGCGCGTTTTCGTCGCGTACACGCCCTCTTTAAGGCGCGTAAGTCCGTCGTCCGGCTTTACGTTAGCGGTGGGAAATCCTATCGACGAACCGACGCGCCGTCCGCGCACGACCGTTCCGCATACGGTATAAGGTTCGCCCAAAAGGACGTTCGCCTCCTTGACCTTCCCCTCCGAAAGCAATCCCCTGATCTTTGAACTCGCGACCTTTTCGCCGTTCACCTTTACGGTATCCGCGACGATAAGGCTAACGCCGCGCGCCGAAAGATAATCCCTCAAAAAGCCTATATCCGCCGCCGCGTCCGCCGAAAATTTATAGTCCGCGCCCGCGACGACCGCGCGTATATCCGCGGTATTTATCAATTTATCCAAAAAACCGGGCGCGGAGAGACGCGCGAATTGTTCATCGAATTCCGCGGTAACCGCATAATCGGTATTCAATTTTTTGAGCCGCGTTTGCAGGTCGTATATCGGCAGAATATCTTTTTTCAGCACGGAAAAAGGGTTGTTTGAAAAGGTAAACGCCGCGGTACAGACGCGCGCGCCCGTAAAGTCGCGGAGAAATTCGGCGGCTTTTCCGGCCTCCGCGATGAGTTTCCGGTGTCCTATGTGGACGCAATCCATATACCCCAACGTAAGTACGATACTCTCGTCTATTCTCTGTCCGAATTCGATAGTCGTCATAAAAAAACTCTTTTTTGTTTGTTTTATATTTGTTTTATATTTATTTTTTATTCGTTTTTATTCACTTTTTGTTCACTTTTTATTCGTTTTCATTAGTCTTTTATTCGTTTTCATTAGTCTTTTATTTATTTTCATTCGCTTTTTCAGCCGTTTTTCAACGCTTTTTAAGCCTTTTACGGTCGCTTTTCAGATCGTTTTTTGATCCTTTTCAATATCTTTTTCAGCCGTTTTTCCGATTTTTTTGAAGCGTTTCCGATACTAAAAATTTCTAAAAATTTTTATATTATACTATTGACATACGACTTTTCTTTATGATATACTATTTCCGGCCGGGAATGGCGGTAAAAACCATTCCGTTCTGTTAGTTTCCCAACCGAACGCGTCGGGACGCTTGATTGTTTTAAAAAATATAGCTTTCTCAATGAGAGGGCTATGTTTTTTTACCTTATCGCCTTTTTTCAGCCATCGTTCCCGATAAGTCTTGTCTTAACTATAAGTTCTCCGCTCTCTCCCTCCGCGATTCCGAACAACTTTCCGCCGCAATACAGAACGAAATTCCCCTTCGGCATTCCGTCGATCCGCGGCCGCGCTCCGTTATTCAGCCTCTCAAAAAGTGAAATATCCGCGTCGAATTTCGGGAATTCCTCCAAAATAAATTCGGTCGGGATCAAATTTATCTCCCCGTTCAAAAGCGCGTCGAGTTCCGCCGCGTCCTCGATTTTGAACGCCCCCGCGCGCGTCCTTTTGAGCGCGCTCATATAAGCGGCCGTTCCGCAAAGCGCGCCTAAATCCCTCGCGATGCTCCGTATATACACGCCGCCCTTGCATTCGACCGTAACCTCCGCCCTTTCGCCGTCGAACGAAACGATCGAAACGTCGGTTATCGACACCTTTTTCGCGGGAATTTCAAAGTCTTCTCCCCGTCTTGCGCGGTCGTATGCCCGTACTCCGCCGACGGACTTCGCCGAATACGCGGGCGGGATCTGCCACACCTCGCCGGCAAGTTTTTTCGCGGCGGCTTTCAATTCGTCCATATCGGGAAGGCGTCCGTTTTCGGCGGTAAATTTCCCCTCTCTGTCAAGCGTATCGGTGGTCTTTCCGAAAGTAAATTCCGCGGTATAGACCTTCTTTTTTTCGATAAAATAATCGAACAGTTTCGCGGCGTTCCCGACCGCAATGACCAGCACGCCTTCCGCCGCGGGATCGAGCGTTCCCATATGCCCGACCTTGATTTTTTTGTTCCCCGAAATCCCTATTAACTTACGCCTCAGCCGCACTACGACGTCCGAGGAAGTTATGCCCGCGGGCTTGTTTACGTTAATAAATCCGTTCATAATTCAAATCTTTTTATATCATTTTTCCGCGGTTCTACGCCGCCGTTTTTCATCTTTTTATGCCGTCTTTTTCCGCGACCCTATCCTGTCTTTTTCTTATCTTTTTATATCATTTTTCCGCGGTTCTATACCGCCGTTTTTGCCGCTTTTCCGCGTCTTTTTTACGCCGCGTTTTTGTCTTTTCTCACGCGCTTTTTACGCCGCTTTTCCCGCGCTTTTATACGCTTTTTAGTCCGTAATTCTATCGGTAAATTCTGTCGCCCGCCGCCTTAACCAACCTTTCCGTGATCTCCTCATAACTCCCTTGCAAGCGGCATCCCGCCGCCAGCGTATGCCCTCCGCCGCCGAATTCGCCCGCTATCGCCGCCGCGTCTACGGGCGTTTTCGTCCTTATGCTGACCCGAAAATGCGTCGGATCGATCTCCGTCAAGGCGATCGCGGCAAGAACCCCCTCGACCGTCTGCACGGAATTTACCAGCCCTTCCGTATGGTCGGGCGACGACCCCGTCTCCTCGAAGTCCTTCAAAAAGAACGAAACGACTCCGATTTTTCCGTCCATAAAGAAGCGCGTTTTCGCAAGGGCTCTGTGCGCGAGTAAAAACGCGGACATAGCCTGTTTTTTAAAAACGTTATAGGCGATATCGGACGCGGCGATCCCGTAGCCGTACAGTTCGGCGGCGATTTTATGCGTTTCGGCGGAGGTCAGAGAGTATGAAAACATACCCGTATCCGTCAAAATTCCCGCGTATATGAGCGTCGCGATGTCTTTGTCGATCAAGCCGTTCCCGTCGTTTTGAATTGCGCAATCACACGCCGCGCCTTTTCCCGAATTCAATGTTTTAGAATCCTCCGCTCCCTTTTCCGCCAACCCTTTTCCTTTATTCCGCATTTTTTCATAGTCGTCCGCCAGCATTTTGATCAGCGAATATACAATTTCCGCCGTCGAAGCCTTCAAAGGATCGACGTACATATCGTCGCATTTTATAGAATTCGACTTGTGGTGATCGACGCAAACCGCCGCCGCCGCGCCGTCGAATATCTCGCTCATCAGCCCCAGCCGCCCCCTGTCGCCGCAATCGATCGCCGCCGCGACGTCGTATTTCGTTTCGCGGTTTACGTTGAATCTGTCCGAAAACGGGAGATATTTGAGTTTATCGCTTATCTCGTCCGAGCAAAAAATATCGGCTTTTTTGCCGAGTTTTGTCAAGGCGCGATAGAGCGCGAGCGCGGAACCCACCGTATCGCCGTCCGGATTTATATGACAAATCAAAGCGATTTTTTGACTTTTCAGCAGCCTGTCTGCTATTTTTCTCAATTTAATCAAAGCATACCTCTTATATATATGAAAAATAATAACACATAAAATAAAAAATGTCAAACTTGTTTAACGCAAATTTAACAACCGCCCGTTTAATTTTGAATTATCTCCCCCGACCGCTAACATTCTCTAACCGCCTCCGCCGATCACTAAATTCTCTAACCCCGACCGCCTCCGCTAACCCCCGACCGCTAATCACCAATCAACGACCGCCAACCGCTAACATTCTCTAACCGCCGCCGCTAACCGCTCCCTATCATTATTCTCCTCATTCCGCAATAGAATATTATATGAAAACTTTTATTATGCCTCTGAAAGATTATCTGATAAAAATCGACGGCGCGCCTCCGCGCGAAAAAAAGCCTTTCAAAATCGAATCCGACGGCGAATATTTTTTTGAATTCATATCGCTGAACGACTTCGACGAATCCGACGGGCTGTACTATCCCTCTTTCGCGGCGCGGCTTTCCGTCAAGAACGGCGCGCCGTCATACATCCCCGACCGCCTTTGCGCCGCCGAATACAAAAACGCCGTCGAACTCTTCGCGGTTCCGCGCGCGTTCCGTCCGTTTCGCCGTGAAACGACCCTTTGCGAATGCCGTTTTTCGGCGCAAAACCGGCGGTACAGAGCGGCGGTTTTATGCGGCGCGGAAACCGTTCTTTCGATCGACTGCATAGACGCCTCCGCGGACGAAAAAAACGTATGCCGCGAGTCTCTCCCGCTCGGTTTAAAGTCCGCCGAAGTCGCCGCCGCCGCGCTTGGAAAGCGGCAATATTTGACGGTCAAGGGGGATCTGCGCGGACGCGCCTACCTTTTCATCGCGGAATTTTCAGGCGGCGGTCTGTCGGTCTTATTTGAGGAAGAAGCGGACGCTATCGAAACGGAAACCCAAACCGTCTCCGTAACAAAAAAATTCGCCGATATGCTCAAACGCGGACGGACGGAAAAGTATATTTTCGGCGGCGGCGCGGCGGAACTTTGCGGCGCGGAATTTTTCTACGGCGCGGCGGACGTAAAATATAAGGACGAATTGCTCCCCTACCTTTTTTTGGAAGCGTTGGGCGCGGGCGACCTCTCGTGCGCGGAAAAATATCTCGCCGCCGACCTGCGCGAAAACCTGCCCGAAATTTCGGAATTTTTCGGAAATTTCTATTCCGTCGAGGGCGCGAAACATTCGGATTTCGGAATCGATACCGCCGCCCTGAAATACCGCGGCGAAAAAAACATAACCGTAAAGTATTACTCCTTCGCCCTCGAAAACGGAATTATCAAAAACTTCGGCGAATCGTAAAAATTACTTTTTGCTTTTTTGTTTTTTTGCTTTTTTTGTTTTTTTGCGGGGAAAAACTTTTAGTAAAAACGGCGCATTTTAACGTATTTTACTTATTATCCTTAAATTCCCCTCCGCGGGAGGGGATAAAGAAGCGGAGATTAAACGGAACAAATTTTGAATAGCGGATTTTTTAGATAGAAACCGAATTGTTTTCGCGGGCAATAGCATTCGCTATTGCCAAAAACACAAGGCGGTTTATATAGCGGTTAAACTTTTCAATCAAGCATATGCTTGATTGAAAACCGCTCTATAAAATGCGACGGCAAACCGTTACATTTTGCCGGGTTTACCGCTATGACGACATTAAACGGGCGGCAATCCCCTCCCTCCGCCGTCAAATATGACGGCGGATTTTAATCCGTACGCCATACGGATTAAAAGTTTAATTAGTATAGCAGAAAAGACGCATTATAAAATTCGTTCAAGTTTACTCGACGATTCCAAGGGCGGGGCGAAACGTCCGCTTGAAATTCACCTCTTACGTCAATGACGATAGAAAACGAAAGCGACGCATCTTAACGGCATCTCATTTATTATCCGCTATTCCCCTCCGCGGGAGGGGATTAGGGGGTGGGGCGTAACGTCCGCTTGAAATTCACATTTCAAGTCAATATTGATAAAAATTTTTAAAAAATCCTCCCGCCCGTATTATTTCAAATAAAATTTTTTTGAAAATTCCCGTTTAATTTTAAAAAACCTATTGAAATGCCCTTCCTTTTGTGTTATAATAATTAAATTGTAGGAATTTTTTCATATTCCGTGAAAATCGGCGTACAAATTCAAAAAACATTTTTCACCGCGGCGTATAAATTCAAAAAAACTTTTTCACCGCGGCGTACAAATTCAAAAAAACTTTTTCACCGCAATATTTTTTTTAAAAGGAGTAAACTAAATGGACACAACCAAGACCTCAAAAAGATTCGACCTGCACAAGTTCTTTAAAACCACTCCCGGCGAGGGACTTCAACCCAAAGAGGTGATAAGTTACAGTCTCGCGGGGCTGGGGCAAAACATCATTTGCGCGCTTGTTTCGTCGTTTTCGATCTACTATTTCACGAACGGTTTAAAAATCGATCCGATTCTCGTCGGTCTTATCCTTTTGTTTATTCGTCTTTTCGACGCGCTGAACGACCCGATTATGGGCAGTATCGTCGACAAGACCCAGACCAAAGACGGAAAATTCCGTCCGTACTTAAAGCACACGGCTATTCCGATCGCGGTTTTGACCGTCTTGCTGTTTCTGCCTTTTCCGACGGCTGAGGGAAGCGCGCCCACTCCTTTCATCACGATTTTTCTCGTCGTCGCGATATATCTCGTTTGGAGCATAGTATACACGGTAATCGACGTGCCGTATTGGGGGCTTTCGACCTCTCTTTCCAACGAAACTCACCAAAGAGGCGTAACGCTGACCGTCGCGAGGCTGCTCTGCACGATCGGCGCGGGGGTAGTCGGTCTTTTGGTTCCGGTATTCACGGGCGCGTGGACGAGCGGCTTCTTTGACGATCAAGGGCAGCCCCTTCCCGGTACGACGGATCAAATATCGGACGTCTTAAAGGACAATTTTTGGATTTTGGTGTTGGTGCTTTCGGCTATATCCGTTCCTCTTTTTTATCTCGGCTTCAAAAACACAAAGGAGCGTTTTTTCAACAAAGAGGACGTGCGCCCCTTAAAGGAAAATCTCAAACTGCTTTTTAAAAACAAGCCCTTAGTGCTGATCGTCATATCGGGAATTTTGGGTTCGGCGAAGATGATTTATATGTACGCGAATATGTATCTCGCGCAGTATAACATCGGCGCGGTTTTGGGCGATACAAAGATTCTCGGAATGGCGGGCGTAGGGCTTGCGACGATCATAACCCTTTCGAACGTTCCGGGCGGACTCGTCGCGACGGTTTTAGTGCCTTGGTGTACGAGGAAATTCGGCAAACGCAACACGTTTATATATTCCCACATTTTCGCGGGGTTGGTTATGATAGCGATGACGATCGTCGGCTGGGACACTCCCGCAAAACTTGCGATAAACCTTGTCGGGCTGATCTTGGTCGGAGTAGCGCAAGGCTTCTCGAACATCTTGACCTACGCTATGATCGCCGATACGGTGGAATATACCGAACTGCACGAGGGCAAACGCGCCGAAGGAATCTGCTTTGCAATGCAAACCTTTATCAGCAAAATCGGTATGGCGATCGGCGCGGCGGTGTTCTGTTTCGGTCTGGGCTGGTCGAATATCGACGTGAACGTCGAATCGACTTGGGGAATGGCGAACAAAGAAGGTCTGAACGTCCTCTACCTCGTCTGTATCTTAGTCCCGGGAATCTCGATGCTCCTCAGCGTCATACCGCTGTTCTTCTACAAATTTAACGAAAAAGAACAAACGGAAGCCGTCGCCGTCATTATGGCGAGAAAAGGTATAGACAGACACGGAAATAAAGTTGCGGAATAACTTAAAAGCCCCGTCGATAAATAACAAGCAAAAACCGCCGCCCGCCGTTATGGCGAGAAAAGGTATAGACAGACACGGAAATAAAGCCGCGGAATAACTTAAAAGCCCCGTCGATGAACCGAAATAAAATCT
Organism: Clostridiales bacterium; assembly: GCA_031276195.1. Taxonomy (GTDB): domain Bacteria; phylum Bacillota; class Clostridia; order Christensenellales; family JAISNN01; genus JAISNN01. The sequence goes on along the minus strand of JAISNN010000066.1, from coordinate 458 downwards.
TTTTGAATTTTATTCCCGTGCCTCTTCGGCTCATTGCGCGCGGCTTTGCCGTATAAAAATACTTCGCTGAACAAGCAATAAAAAACCCCTTAGGCTTCTTGACCGAAAGGGGTTTTTGTCATTTCTAATAAGATTCCTTTAAATCCTCATCCTCCCGTTAATTTCCCTCACCGCCTCCACGTTGATTTTGCATATTTCCCTATCGTATGTCAAAAGCCCGTTCGTTTCGTCCTCTACGTCCGAGAGTTGCGTATACACCGCCGCGGACATTCCCTTTTTTATCGACGGGATTATACTCTTATTATACAGTTTTTCATACGCCGCGCAAAGTCCGCTTCTCTCTTTAAAAATTCTGTATCCGAACACGCGGTTTTCGTTCCAAACGTGTCCTTTTACGTGGTGCGAATAGCCGCCGAATTCCGACAATACCGCGGCGCGTTTCCCGTCTTTCGGCGTTC
>JAISNN010000020.1 GCA_031276195.1 Clostridiales bacterium | reverse complement strand
TGCGGTCTAAAAAGGAGGGGTATCGATATGAAAAGGTTGAAAGTTATCGCTTTGGCGGCGTGTTTGTGCGCCGTTGTGCCGATAAAAGGAGGGGTATCGATATGAAAAGGTTGAAAGTTGCCGCTTTGGCGGCGTGTTTGTGCGCCGTTGTGCCGATAAAAGGAGGGGTATCGATATGAAAAGGTTGAAAGTTGTCGCTTTGGCGGCGTGTTTGTGTATTGTTCTGCCGATTTTGACGGCTTGTACGATGGCGAAAGTCCGCGCGGTTTTTTATGTCGACGGGGTCGTCTATGCCGTGAAAAGTAACAGCGAATGGCGGCCCGACGGCGGATCGGTCGCTATCTCTCTCCCCGATAATCCAAATAAAGCGGGGTATGTGTTTGACGGATGGCGCGAATTTGAAAAAGACGGCGTAGATATTCCGCCGCTTAGTTACAACGAGGCAAGCGGAAAATATGTCGGGCGGACGCAGGAATATGCTCTGAACGGAAGCGGCAAGACGGGAACGGGTAATCACGAATATCACGCGGTCTTTTCACTCGCGGGAGATTGGCTCTTGGACGAAAGCGGATTGTTATTTTCCGGCGGGGACGGCGGCGGATATACCGTCGTCGGATATGCGGGCAGAGCGTCGGATCTTATAATCCCGTCCGAATTTTTAGGCGAACCCGTCGTCGGAATCGCCGAAAACGCCTTCCGCGAAAACGGTTATATAAAAAATATCACGCTGCCGATAAACGCGGAATATGTCGGAACGGCGGCTTTTTCAAGATGCGCGAATCTCAAAACGGTAAAACTTTCCGCTTCGGTGAAAAGTATCGGGAATTATGCCTTTATGGACTGCGGAGCGTTGGAAAGAGTTGAGTTTTTGACGGGCGGCGGCGGAACGGGAACGGCGGGAAATTATGGAGAGGTTGAAAACGGCGGAACGGGAACGGCGGGAAATTACGGAGAGGTCGGGGACGGCGGGAATTCAGGCGGATTGGATTCGATCGGGACGGGGGCGTTCGCGCGCTGTTATTCGTTGAAAAATATAGACTTCGCGGACGGAGTGAGCGTCTTTAACGTCTCGGTTTTTGAGGAGTGTAAAGGGTTGACGGATATCGTCTTCGATCACGCCCTGACCGATATATTGAAAAACGCCTTTAAGGGGTGTTCGGGAATCCAAACCGTCGAATTCGGAGAAAACGTCGAAACCTTAGGCGAATACGCTTTTTCGGGATGTGCGGGGCTTAAAGAGATATCCCTTAACGACGGGTTGATAAGTATCGGCGAATACGCTTTTTCGGGGTGCGCGGGGCTTAAAGAGATATCGCTTAACGACGGGTTGATAAGTATCGGCGAATATGCCTTTCGGGACTGCTACGGCCTGAACCGTATCGAAATTCCCGTCGGAACGACGGATATTTCACAAAAAGCGTTTTTTGGCTTTGCCTCGCTCGAAAGAATCGACGTCGCCGAAGGAAATTCCGCTTATGCGTCTTTTGACGGCGCGCTTTTTAACGCCGAAAAAACCGCGCTCGCCTTTTATCCGCAAGGGAAAAAAGGCGCCTATACCCTCCCCGACGGCGTGAAAAGTATAGGCAAAACCGCGTTCTTTCAGGCTGGCGGATTGACCGACTTTGTCGGGAACGGAGAATTGAACTTTTTGGGCGGGGAAGCCTTTTTGGGAGCGAAAAAATTGAAAAGCGTGGATCTCTCCGAATCAAAATTGCAAACGATCGGAGAAAAAGCGTTTCAATACGCGTCCGCTTTGAATTCCGTAAAACTGCCCGAAGGATTGAAAAAAATAGAACGATATGCCTTTTCATACTGCGGATCGCTTAAAACGATATCTTTGCCCGACGGCCTCGATACGGTCGGAGGATATGCGTTCGCGATAAGCGGCTTGACGGAAATTACACTCCCGAAAGGACTGACGTCGCTGGGCGGAAACGCGTTTTATAAGGCCGAAAAACTCGTAAGCGCGGATCTGTCCGCCGCGACGGAATTGATTTTTGTCAATTCGTGGACGTTTTGGTGCGCGTACGCGCTGAAAAACGTCAAACTGCCCGAAGGGTTGGAGTATATAGAGGAACGCGCATTTTTTGACTGCAAAGCGCTCTCCTCAATCTCTTTTCCCGAAAGCCTGAGGAAGGTCTCGACGGCCGCTTTTATGAATTGCCCTCTCGCCGCCGTAAATCTCCCGAACGGATTGGAAAAAATAGGGGACAGCGCGTTTTATAATACCAACGTTCAAGAGGTCAAAATCCCGGACGGGATAGACGTGATTCAAGCGGCGGCCTTTGCGGGATGTCTAAAATTGAAAAAAGTCGTTCTGCACGCGGGATTATCGGAGATCGGCAACAGCGCGTTTTCGGGGGGTGAGGCGTTGACGGAGATCGTACTGCCTAACGGACTTGAAAAAATCGGAACGTACGCCTTTGCGGGGTGTACGTCGCTTTCCTCTATATCGATCCCGATAAGCGTCGGAAATGTCGGGACCGGAGCGTTTTCGGGCTGGGGAGCAAAACAGACGGTATACGTCGAAGGATCGGAAACGAGAGAGAGCGAATGGGGGAATTGGTATTATAGATGCGAAGCGAGGATTGTCTTTTTGGGATAGGAAAAAAGGGGAGTTAATAAAAAAAAACGCGGTATAGTACCGCGTTTTTTTATCGGGGAATATTGAGGTATAGTACCGCGTTTTTTTTTGAGGTATAGTATTGTATAAATTATTAAAAATTTTTGAAAGAGGGTGCGGGAGAAAACTTTTTATAAAAAGTTTTCTCCCGCATTCTTCATATCCTTTTTTAAAAATTTTACTTACTTGCGAGGTGTTTATAGGCGTTCAGTCTGTTTTGCGCGTCTTTCTCGTTTTTCTCGAACAGAACCTTGGCGATTTCGGGATTTTGTTTCGCTAAGGAACTGTAGCGGATTTCGCTTCCCAAGAAGTCGGAATAACTCTCGGTCGGGTCTTTGCTGTCGAGAGAGAAGGGGTTTTGACCGTCGTCGGCGAGCGCGGGGTTGTAGCGGTAGAGATTCCAATAGCCGCATTCGACGGCGCGTTTCATCTCCGCCTGCGATTTGCTCATATTGATTCCCTGATTGATGCAGGGCGCGTAGGCGATGATGAGGGAGGGTCCTTTATAACTCTCCGCTTCGTTGACCGCTTTTATGAGTTGGTTCATATTCGCGCCCATAGAGACCTGCGCGACGTAGACGTAGCCGTAACTCATCGCCATCATGCCGAGGTCTTTTTTCTTGGTGCGCTTGCCCGCGGCGGCGAATTTCGCGATCGAACCCGCGGGGGTGGATTTGCTCGCCTGACCGCCCGTATTTGAATATACCTCGGTGTCGAGAACCAGCACGTTCACGTCTTCGCCCATAGCCAAAACGTGATCAAGTCCGCCGTAGCCGATGTCGTATGCCCAGCCGTCGCCGCCGATAATCCAAATCGACTTTTTGATAAGACAGTCTTTTTCTTTATATATCGCTTTTTGGAGCGCGTCCGCCGAACAGCCGCAGTCTTTGCATGACTCGATACATTTCAGGAGAGCCGCGGACGCCGCTTTGCTCTTTTCGGCGTCGTCCATACCGTCCAGCCAGTCTTGGCAGGCGGCAACGCCCTCAGTCCAATCGCCGTAGGCGGTTTTCAATTCTTCGATAAGACCTTTGAGTTTGCCGCGTCTTTGGGCGAAGGCGAGATTATAGCCGAAACCGTATTCCGCGTTGTCCTCGAAAAGGCTGTTCGCCCACGCGGGTCCTTGCCCTTTGTCGTTCACGGTGTAGGGGCAGGTGGGCGACGAACCGCCGTAGATCGACGAACAGCCCGTCGCGTTCGCGACGACCATTCTGTCGCCGAAGAGTTGGGTGATAAGTTTGACGTAAGGAGTTTCGCCGCAACCCGCGCACGCGCCCGAGAATTCAAAGAGAGGTTTGGAGAATTGACTGCCCTTTACGGTGTCCTTTTTAAATTCGGCGGTCGTTTCGGGGAGGGAGGCGAAATAGTTCCAATTGCCGTTTTGGAGCGCGCTTTGTTCGATCAGCGGCTTCATAACGAGGGCTTTTGTCTTTGCGGGGCAGATATTCGCGCAGTTTCCGCAGCCCGTGCAGTCGTAGGGCGCGACCTGCATTCTGTATTCGTAGCCCTTGACGCCAGTCGCGGGTTTGGTAACGAACGTCGCGGGTTTGTCCTTTAATTCCTCCGCGGTATAGAGCGCGGGACGGATGGACGCGTGGGGGCAGACGTAGGAGCATTGATTGCACTGTATGCAGTTTTCGGGAATCCATTCGGGAACGTTGACGGCGATTCCGCGTTTTTCAAACTTCGTCGTTCCAGTCGGTACGGAACCGTCGGGGTTGAACGCCGAAACGGGGAGAATATCGCCCTTCTGCTCCAAAATCGGCTTGACTACGTCGTTGAAATATTCCGTCGCGGGAATGCTCACGGGAAGCGCGCCCGTCGAAGCGTCCGCCCACGACGCGGGATACTTGACCTCTTTTATGCCCGCCACCGCGTTGTCGATCGCCGCGTTGTTCATATTGACGATCGCGTCGCCCTTTTTGCCGTAGGATTTTTTTATCGCGTCTTTCATATATCTCTCCGCGTCCGCGTAGGGAATTACGCCCGAAAGATTAAAGAACGCCGCCTGCATAATCGTGTTGACTCTGCCGCCCAAACCTATCGAAGCGGCGATTTTCTGCGCGTCGATAGTATAGAATTTCAATTTTTTCGCGGCGATCGTTCTCTTCATCTCCGCGGGAAGATTCGCGTCCATATCGTCGGGCGAAAAAGTCGAATTTAAAAGGAAAACGCCGCCCTCCTTAGCGTCGGAAAGCATATCGTACCTCGTAACGTATGAGGGATTGTGGCAGGCGATGAAATCGGCGTGGTCGATAAGGTAGGAACTCCTTATGGGCTTGTCGCCGAAACGAAGGTGAGAGATCGTTATGCCGCCGCTTTTTTTGCTGTCGTAGACGAAATATCCCTGCGCGTATTTTTCGGTGTGGTCGCCGATGATTTTGATGCTGTTTTTGTTCGCGCCCACCGTGCCGTCCGAACCTAAACCGTAAAATTTGCAACTTATCGCGCCCTTGGGGGCGGCGTTGATGTTTTCGGAAACCTTTAAGGACGCGAAAGTTACGTCGTCCTCGATTCCCACGGTGAAGTGGTTTTTCTTTATTTTCGTCATATTTTGATATACGGCGTTTATCATAGACGGGGTGAACTCCTTGCTCCCCAAACCGTATCTGCCCGTCAGGACGGGAAGGTCGATTTTTTGTTCTTTCAAAGCCGCCACGACGTCGAGATAGAGCGGTTCGCCGAGAGAACCCGGCTCTTTCGTTCTGTCCAAAACGGTCAGAATCTTTGCGGATTTAGGAATCGCGCCCGCGAAAGCCGAAGCCGAAAAGGGTCTGTACAGACGAACTTTGATCAGTCCCACCTTTTCGCCCTTGGCGGTCAAATAGTCCACCGTCTCCTCGCAAGCCTCCGCGCCGCTGCCCATAAGGACGATGACGCGCTCCGCGTCCTCCGCGCCGTAGTAGTCGAAAAGGCGGTAGCGTCTGCCCGTCAAACCGTATACTTTGTCCATAAATTCCTGCGTGATCGCGGGAACGGCGTCGTAATACTTGTTCGCGCCCTCGCGGTTTTGGAAATATACGTCTGGGTTTTGCGCCGTACCCTTTTGAACGGGATGCTCGGGGTTCAAAGCGCGCGCCTTAAAGTCGTCGACGTCGGCGTAGTCCACGAGAGTTTCGATCTCGCCGTATTCGATAGCGTCGATTTTCGACACCTCGTGGCTGGTTCTGAAACCGTCGAAGAAATGCAGGAAGGGAATCTTGCTCTTTAAAGTCGAAAGATGGGCTACGAGAGCCAAGTCCATAGCCTCCTGTACGGAATTCGACGCGAGCATCGCGAAACCCGTCTGACGGCACGCCATAACGTCCGAATGGTCGCCGAAAATAGACAGCGCGTGCGCCGCCAACGCCCTCGCGCTGACGTGAAAGACGCAAGGCTGCAATTCGCCGGAGATTTTATACATATTCGGAATCATAAGGAGAAGTCCTTGACTCGCCGTAAAAGTCGTCGTCAGCGCGCCCGCGGACAACGCCCCGTGAACCGCGCCCGCCGCGCCCGCTTCCGATTGAAGTTCGGCGAGTTTCATAGTCGTTCCGAAAAGGTTCTTTCTGTTCTGCGCCGCCCATTCGTCCGCGCTCTCCGCCATAGGCGACGACGGCGTGATCGGATAGATCGCCGCCACCTCGCTGAATGCGTAAGCGACGTGCGCCGCGGCTGTGTTTCCGTCGATTGTCATTTTTTTGCTCATTTTTTTCTGCCCTCCGTTTTTTTTGAATTCCGTTGGATTTTGCTTTTTTCCGGAATTCTCTTTTTTATATATCTTTAAATTTTTTGTCGTTAATTATTTTGATATTCTCTTTTTTAAAAATTATATTTATTATACCTATCGTTAAATTTTTATCAACCGTTTAAAATGCCAAATCATATTATAAAGGATAAGGACATTTTTTGCAAGTAAAAAACGGGTAAAATTTAAATTTAAAATAAACCGTATGGCGATTGCATTTTGAAACCGCGCATAAAATTAAGAAAAAGGCGCGCATACATAATATATGCCGCCTTAATCTTATACTATTTCAACTTCAAAATGTTTTCTCTTAATCCTCGCCTTATTTCGCCGCCGTATATTTCACCGCGTCAAGTTCGATCGTCTCCGCGCCGCCGAATACGTTATCCCCGTCTATGTTCAATACCGTATGTTTATATGTGTTCGTATACGCGCCGCGTAACGCTAATTCTCCGCCGTCGATAAAATATGCCGCGAAAGTATAATCGGCGCTCCACTCGAACCGAATCGGAACGCGCTCGCCGTCTACTACGGCGTAACTCGTTTCCTCCTCGGTCTTTAGCGTACATTGATCCGAAATCGAAAGCCCGTATCCGCCGCTCGATTCCCAAACGTCATAAGTGTATCTTATGGGTAAAAAGGTATTTACGTCGATATCCTCTATATGGCATAGCGTCTCCACTTTACCATTCGCGCTCCAACCGAATTTGTCCCGACCTTTAAGTATGCTGAACAATACTTCCGTCAAAGGCTCGTCGTCTTTTTTGAATAACGACTCCCAAAAAGTCTTTTTTATCGGCTTTTCATAATAAAACGCCGCCAACGCATCTTCCCATCCTCCGCGCGGAGTATCTTTATCGTAAACGTAAAACGATCCTTTCCAACTAATGTTTATTTCAACGCGAAAAACCTCGCCGCCGACAAACATATAACTATCGCCTTCCTCGAAAAACTCTATTGTGAAATCCAAAGAATCCGCGACAAGTCTTTTCCCGCCAATTAAATTTTCCTCTTTAATTTGGTTTAAATATTTATAGGCTTTATTATCCGGCATACAAGCCGTCAATATAAAAGTCAAACTAATAAAGCATATAATTAAGGCTATTATCTTTTTATCTTTTTTATTTTTCACGACTGTTTCCTCCTTTTGTTATGGCAGGATTCACCGTTTCAAAGCGTTTTATTTTGATTTGCTTTTATTTTTCCGCCGTATATCTTACCGCGTCAAGCAAAATCGTTGACGCACCGCCAAAAAGGTTGTCTTCGTCCACGTTTAAGACCGTATGTTTATATGTGTTCGTATACGCGCCGCGTAACGCTAATTCTCCGCCGTCGATAAAATATGCCGCGAAAGTATAATCGCCGTTCCACTCGAACCGAATCGGAACGCGCTCGCCGTTTACTACGGCGTAACTCGTTTCCTCTTCGGTCTTTAGCGTACATTGATCCGAAATCGAAAGCCCGTATCCGCCGTTTGATTCCCATATGTCATAAGTATACCTTATAGGCAAAAAGGTATTTACGTCGATATCCTCTATATGGCATAGCGTCTCCACTTTACCATTCGCGCTCCAACCGAATTTGTCGGAATCTTTAAATAGGATAAACAATATTTCAGTTAAAGGTTCATCGTCTTTTTTAAATAATGACGCTATCGACTTCCAAAGGGTCTTTTTTATCGGATGCTCATAGCGAAATTTAATTAGCGCATCTTCCCATTTTCTGCTCGGATTATTTTTATCGTAAACGAAAAATCGTTGCCGCATCCAATCAATGTTTGTTTCGACACAAAAAATCTCGCCGCCGACAAACATATAACTGTCGCCTTCATCGAAAAACTCTATTGTGAAATCCAAAGAATCCGCGACAAGTCTTTTGCCTCCCGTTAAATTTCTTTCTTTAATGGGATTTAAATATGTTTCCGACCCATCGGTAAAAGTGCAAGCCGTCAACATGAAAGCCAAACCAAACAGGCACATAACTAAGGCAACTATTTTTTTTAAATTATATTTTTTTCTCATAGCACATCTCCTCCGTTATGGTAAAATATAACCCGTCATAAAGACGATATAAGATAAGTCAAAAAATCCCCATTGATATTCGCCATCGTCTTGATTGTTGTAACTCGTATAATCATTTCCGACTTTATCGACAATGATAGTGTGCGCGCCGATAGCACCGGTTGCAATGTACGGCAAAAGAGTAATGATTCCTCCCTCTTGATAAAGCTCATCATTAATCCACACAAAGGACAATAAAATCCTACAATTCTCTTTCTCTTCCGCCGCATTTTGCAGAGTTTCGGCGGAATCGTATCGCGTATATTCCACGCCGTACGCGCCGAGAAGCACGTTGCATTCGTAAGGATTTAAACCGAACGCTCCCAAAAAATTGGTCGTCGCGCTTATGTCGATATCGAAGATTAGATCGGCGAGACTTTTCGGCTTTCCCGCCAACTTGAAATAGTTATAAAACGATATGTAACCGCAACCGTTTTTGTTTAAACTCCAAACACCCGCTTTCCACTCTGTGCATACGCTCTGATCGTTGATAAATCCGTTATCGTCCAACACTTTGCTTTCGTCTAACTCCTTGTTGTGGACGTAATTTACCGTCGCTATTATATGCGCCGCGTTAGGATTCGGATCGGACAGAAGGGAAGCGACTTCCTCGAAAACCCCGCTCTTTACCACCACCGCGACTATTTTATATATCAAAGGCACGGAATCGTCCGACAGCGTCCGCTTTAATTCGTTTGTAGCCGCGGGCAGGTTTTTTAAATAATTTAGCGTTTCCTCACGCTTCGCGCGCCATTGAGCGAGAAAATCCACTAACGTAATATTAACCGACTTGTCTTGTTCTATCTTTGCCGCCGCGAACGCCATCGCCAAGTCGTCCGCCGAAAGCGCGCCGCTCACTATTTTTGCCAGCGCGGCGTTCGCCAAATCCGCTATTTGTTCCGATATACTTTTCACCAATGCCGTAGCCGCTTTCGCAGCCGCTTCGAGTGCGGCCGCCGCCGCTCTTATCGCCGCCGCCGTCGCTTCCGCCGCCGCTCTTGCCGCCGCCGCAGCGGCATCCGCCGCTCTTTTAGCCGCCGCGGCTATTTGCGAGAAAAAGCCCGCGTTATCTATCACGCTCAAACTTGCCAATTCGCTCAACAAAAAAATCTCGTCTTCTATCAAAAGGTACGCGTCGGTTTCTCCGCTTTCCGTTTTGAAAATTTTTCCCGAAATCGTATCGAGAACGGTTTGCCCGTCGGGCGTGTCAATCACCGCCGAAATCGTTACCGTTTCAAGATCGTAATCATACGCGACCGTAAAACGCGCCCCTCCCGCGGTTTTCTCCTCAGCCGCCGATGTCTCGTCTATCGCGTCGAAAAACGACGCGTCGAACGTCAAACTCGCGGAATACGTCGCCGTACTTCCGGCAATTTCTAAATCCGCGTCCTCAAAGGAATCTAAATACGCGCCGTAATCTATCTCGCCGTTCCCGAGATTCACACTCCGGACGGCGGGAGTTCCGCCCGGCGTTAATGAACGCCAATCGACGCACATTGCAAGCAAAGTTACCATAAGAACCGCGCAAAGCCCTTTACTAAACCGTTTTTCCGAAAAAATTATAGTTTAACTCCTCCGCTTATTTTTATTACGCAAACCTTCGTTTAGATACCTTTATTATAAATCCTTAACCGCGTCTTGTCAATACCCTTTTTAGATTTATTATAAATTTATTTTTTGGTATAAAATTTATAGCGGCGATTTAAATTGTCGTTTAAAATTTAAATATTTTCGCATTCGATTTTTAATTATGCTAAAAAGTCGTTGACAACGGTTTTATTTAAGGTTATAATAATTGGTACAATCGGAAGATATTATATCGGAAAATAATATTATATTGAAAAATATCATATATATTTTATCAAACCGGACATATCGGAGAGATTTTGTTGAAAAAAGGACGGGATATTTAAATGAAAAAACACCTTTATAAAATAATTTTATTTGCCGCCGCGCTGGCTATGGCGGTCGTTTTGACGGCGTGCGGTCCGAAAGCCGTTACGGGAGGACAGCCGAACGCCGTCGTTTACGGAAACGGTTCGCTGGTCGTCAAGCAGGGCGAATATATCTATTTTGTCAACGGAATGACGACGAAAGACGCGGACAATAAGGCGGGCGAAGTCGTCAAAGGCGCGGTTATGCGCGCAAAACTCGACAAAGACGGCAAGATCGCCGGGAATTACGAAACGATTATCGCGCAGGCGTATTTCACGTCGTATACGGGCGGCGGGCTTTATATATTCGGCGAATGGATATATTACGTTACCCCGAACCCCTCTAAGGATAAGACGGGAACGACGCTGAATACCCAAACCCTCGTTATGCGTACCAAAATCGACGGCACGAAAACTAAAAAAATCGCCACGATAAAGGCGGAGGGCGTTCAATATAAGGTTACGAAAGACCGCTTTATATATCTCGACGGCACGGAATTAAAGGCGATCGATTTGAATAAAAACAATTTCAAAACGACCGTGATAGCGTCGGACGTTACAAGCGCGAAATTCCCGAAGGCTTACGCATACAACCCGAACGGGGGAAATCCCGATATATATAACTATGTCGTGTATACCAAAAATACCGAAGACAAGGTTACCGGGCAGACGCATAACGAGGTCAAAGCCGTGAACGGCGCGGGAAACGAAAAAACACTCATATCCCAAACCGCCTACTTTGAAGGAAACGACAGCCTTGAAAACCGCAAAAATATGATGACCTATACACTCGGCGGCGCGTCTTACGGCGGCTCGGATCTCGCCGTCTATTTGACCAGAACAAGTTTCGACGTCGGCGGACAAAAAGAAAACGGGACGTTTCAGTATACCTTTAAGGAGAACGAAGACTACGCGTTCAAAAAAGAAAACGTCAGATGGCTGGCAAGTGCGGCAAAATCGGCGTATCAGCCCGTTCCGGCGGACGGCGGCTCGGGGATTTTGGTCAGCGAGAACGGCGGAATCTTTTTCTATGAGGGCGCGGACGAAAAAGACGTGAGAACCGCGGGCGCGACGCTCGACCAAATGAAAGAAACTAAGGCGATAAGTAAGGGCGTCAAAGTCTACGGCGGCGCGGCGAATATCTTGCGCGCGGGACCTCGCGGCAACGGGCTTTATACGCTGTATTTCACGCCCGACACGTCGAACGGCGCGCTCCAAAGCGTAACCGTTTCAACGGCGGAGGGATATGCGGGAACGTTCGAGAACGATTATAAAGACTTCAAACCCTACGAAGGAGTGAGAATCCTCGTCGCGTCCGACTTTGTGTCAAATTGGCTTTCGCCGTCGTTCGAGACGTACGGAGATACGCTGTATTGCTACTTTATCTACGCGAAAGAATATAACTACCTTTATAGAATCAATTTGAGCGAAGCCCTCGCGAAAGACGACCTCAACGCGGATAATACGGGCTTGATCGAAATCGTCGGAAAGTTCAACGGAGAGGACCAAAAAGCGTATGACGAAAGAGAAAAAGCGAAAAAATAAAAATAGATTTTGAAAAATTTTTATTACCGAAAGTTTTTGAAATGAAAGCGGAGAAAGACTTTTTAACAAGTTTTTCTCCGCTTTTATTTCAAAATTATTTTTAACCGTTTCCCCAAAATTCCTCAATTGCAATTGCTAATGCAACAATATTTAGTTTGCAAAGTTTGTTATGTGTGGTATGTGAGTAAGTGTGTTTTTTCTTGTGCGCGCGGCGGCGGAGTTTATTATCGGTTATTCTTTTTT
>JAISNN010000083.1 GCA_031276195.1 Clostridiales bacterium | reverse complement strand
AAACGGGAGCGGCGCATTCTAAAAAACTTTTCTTAATTCCTTATCGGCTCTCGGCTTTGCACCGCGAACAATGTCCGAAAAACACGGTTTTGCGTTTATCGATAATAAAGTCGTGCGCTTTTTTCAGGTGTTCGGTCAGTTCGTCGGCGTGTCCGCATTCGAGGTGTTCGACGGCGTTGCAGCGCGTACAGACCAGATGATAATGCTCCGCCGCGCCGCCGCCGCCCCCGCCCGCGTATTGAAAGCGCGCGCCGCCCCCGCCCGGGAGTTCATATTTTATGACTTCGCCTTGATTGACGAGTTTTTCCAACCGTCTGTATATCGTCGTTTGCCCGACGGACAGCCCGAGGGCGGCGATACGCAGACCCAATTCCTCCACCGTGAAGTGGCGCGACGGATCGGACTTCAAGATATCCGAAATACATTTTCCTTGACGCGTATTATAATTTGCCGGGGACATAGTTTTTTTGAATTTCGGTTTTTAGAATTCAAAACGCCGTTTGTTTTTTTTGAATTCTTAATATCTAAACCGAATTCTTCCTCCTTATGAATTTGAAAATGATTTTCAATTTGCTTAGATTATAATGCCCCGCGAAAGAATTGTCAAACAAAAAAATGCCTTTAATTAAAAAAACATTTATTTTTTTGTTGACAACGGTCAATATTAAGGATATAATAATAAAAAGAATCGGTTTATATAAATTAAAAAGACGCTTTTTATTTAGTTTTAATTTATATACGCGGGTTCCGACATTGTTATCTTTCAAAACCGTTGATGCGGAGATAAAGGCAATTCGTGCATTCACAGAGAGCCGGGGCGGTGAAAAGCCGGCAAAACGCAGATTGCAATATCGGATAATTTTTTTTAAGCCCCGTTTTAATTTGAGGATTTGCGTTCGCAAAAGTTAAACGGATAAAAAAAAGATTATTCGGTTGAAATGGACCGCGGAGGGCGCAGTCAAAGGAAAAGTTAAGAACGGACGTTTAAATTTATTTTTTTAGAATTCGTTTTTAAGCGTTTTCCGAGTATTCTGCGACGTCGGAGGCGGACGTTATTTGCCGGGGGTATGCTTGTACTCCGCTATAAAGAGAGCAAAGATTTTGCGCCGTATCGCTTGCGCGTTGACGCGGTATACGTACGGGGGCGGTCTTTGAATCAAGGTGGCACCGCGGATTATTTTGTTCCGTCCTTGACAGACATATTTTTTTGTTTGTCTTCGGGCGGATTTTTTATATTCAAAAAGTATCTCAATAACCGAAAAAGCGAAATAAATAACACTTAAAACCGAAATAAATAATGCCGAAAAAGCGAAAAGAAATAATGCCGAAAAACCGAAAAGAAATAATACTTAAAAAACGAAATAAATAATGCCGAAAAACCGAAAGGAATAATACTTAAAAACAGAAAAGAATAATACCCCCGAAACCGAAAAATTCAAAGACGGAGAATAAAAAAATGAGAGAAATCAGACCTTCTTTAAAGGAAGCCGAAAGTTTGGGCGCGGAGTACAAAACCGTTCCCGTCAGCCTTTTCATACCGGAAACAAGCAAAACTCCCGCCGACGTATTTTTGATTTTGAAAAATATCAGCCGTCAATGTTTCGTTTTGGAGAGTTTGGAGGACACGGGCGCGCGCGGACGCTACACCTTTTTGGGCTACGATCCGAAACTTTTGATCGACTGCATAAACGGCGAATTGACGGTCAAGAGCCGCACCGAAATGAAATTCAAGACAAACAGTCCGTCGGAATATATAAAACGCATAATAGACGAAAACAAAGCCCCGAAAATAGAAGGCTTTCCGCCCTTTTGCGGCGGACTTGTCGGCTATTTTTCTTACGACTATATAAAATACGCCGAACCGTCTTTGAATCTCGACGCGGCGGACGAGGAAAGTTTTAAGGATTTTGATCTTATGCTTTTCGACAAAGTCGCGGCGTTCGACCGCTTGAACGGCGGACTTGTCTTGACCGTCAACATAAGGACGGGCGGCCGCGCGGCGATAAGGGAAAATTATAACAACGCCGTGCGCGAATTGCGCGAAACGGAGAGGCTGATAGAGGAGGGCGAGCGCGCGGAAATGCCGCCGCTTGTCTTAAAAACTCCCTTTTCGCCGCTTTTCTCAAAGGAAGAGTATTCCGAAATGGTCAAAAAAGCCAAAAGATATATAAAGGAGGGCGACATATTCCAAGTCGTTTTGTCCAACCGTATCGACGCGGAGGCGGAGGGCAGTCTTTTCGGCGCGTATTTGACGCTTAGGGAGAGCAACCCGTCGCCGTATATGTTCTATTTTTCGAGCGACGATCTCGAAATCGCGGGCGCGTCGCCCGAGACGCTTGTGAAGTTGTGCGGCAAGGATCTCTATACCTTTCCTCTCGCGGGTACGAGAAAACGGGGAAGCACGTACGGGGAGGACGAGGTTTTGGAACGCGAACTTTTAAGCGATCCGAAAGAACTTGCGGAGCATAATATGCTGGTCGATTTGGGGCGGAACGATATCGGGAAAATCAGTGAATTTTCCACCGTTTCGGTTGTGAAATATATGTCCGTCGAGAGGTTTTCGCACGTTATGCACATCGGTTCGACGGTTACGGGAAGGATAAAAGACGGATTGACGGCCGTAGACGCGATCGACGCGGTTCTGCCGGCCGGGACGCTTTCGGGCGCGCCGAAGATCAGGGCTTGCGAGATCATAAACGAATTAGAAAACAATAAGCGCGGAATCTACGGCGGCGCGATAGGTTATATCGCGTTCACGGGCGATATGGATACCTGTATAGCGATACGCATAGCGTTCAAAAAGAACGGAAAAGTGTTTGTGCGTTCGGGGGCGGGGATCGTCGCGGACAGCGTGCCGGAGAACGAATACGCCGAATGCGTGAATAAAGCGAAAGCGGTGATAAAAGCGCTCGGGGGAGATTTGACGGATTAAGAATAGAGTATTCTTGCGGAATTAAGAATAGAGTATTCTGCGACGGATAATTAAATAGTGGTCTGTGGTCGGTGATCGGCGGCGGTTATTGTTAGTAGTTAGTGGTCGGTGATTGGTGATCGGCGGATGTTATTATCAGAGTGTATTTGGCGGTTAGCGGTCAGAGTATGTTATTATTAGCGGTCGCGGCAGCGGTCGATGGTCAGTGAAAGTGATTATTAGCGTGCATTTAGCGGTCAGAGTATGTTATTATTGTCGGTCGGTGGATGTTACTATTAAAGGTTAGCGGCTTGTTATCCTTAAATTCCCCTCCGTGGGAGGGGTAGGGGTGGGGCGAACTTCCCTTACTATCCTTAAATTCCCCTCCGTGGGAGGGGCAGGGGTGGGGCGGCCGATTTAAAAAGATAAAACTAAACAAGACATATGAAGTTCAAAAAAATTACTAAAAGTTTTTGAAAGAGGGTGCGGGAGAAACACTTTTTAAGAAAAAGTTTTCTCCCGCATAAAAAAAACAAAAAACGCCATTAAAAAACGCCCTTAAAAAAGGAGAATTATTATGATTTTACTTATAGACAATTACGACAGTTTTTCATACAATTTATACCAATTAATCGGCGGTATAGATCCGTCGGTTTGCGTTATCAGAAACGATGAAAAAAGTACGGAAGAAATAGAGGAAATGAACCCCTCCCGCATCATAATTTCACCCGGACCGGGGCGCCCGAAAGACGCGGGAATTTGCGAAGACGCGATTAAATATTTTGCCGGGCGCGTGCCGGTTTTGGGCGTATGTTTAGGGCATCAGGCGATTTGCGAGGTTTTCGGCGGTGTGGTGGGCTACGCCAAGGAATTGATGCACGGAAAGGCGTCCGACGTGTCGCTTGACCTTGCGTGTCCGATTTTTTCCGGACTTCCCGAGGTGATAAAGGCGGCGCGGTACCACTCTCTCGCCGCGGAAAAAGACACTCTCCCGGACACTTTGACCGTTACGGCGCGCACCTTAGACGGCGAGATAATGGCGGTCAAGCACAGGGATTTCGAGGTGTACGGCGTGCAGTTTCACCCCGAATCGATATTGACGCCCGACGGGAAAAAGATAATCGAGAATTTTTTAGTTAGTGAACGGTGAACTATGTATTTAGCGGTCGGTGATCGGCGGCGGTGAAGGCGGTTATTGTTGTATATCGGCGGTCGGTGAAGGCGGTTATTATTGTATATCGGTGATCGGGAAAGTGATTGCTCTATAAAATTCCCCTCCGTGGGAGGGGATTAAGGGGTGGGGCGACCGATTAAAAAAAGATAAGACAAAACAAACGGCGGGAGGTTTAAAAAAATTACTAAAAGTTTTTTCCCGCATCATAAAACAAAAAAACTCACCAAAGCCCCCGCGCGGCATAAAAACAAAAAAACAAAAAAACAAAAAAACGAAGGAGCGGTATATAATATGATAAAAGAGGCGATTTTAAAAGCGGTCAAAGGCGAGGATTTAGACCGTGAAACGACGGAAAAGGTTATGGACGAAATTATGCGCGGCGAGGCGAGCGGTATTCAGATGGCGGCGTATCTCACGGCGATGTCGATGAAGGGCGAAACGATCGACGAGATCACGGCGTCGGCGGCGGGGATGCGCAAGCATTGCGTACGCCTATTGCACGACGCGGACGTTTTGGAGATTGTCGGGACGGGGGGCGACGGGTCGAATTCGTTCAACATATCGACCGCGTCCGCGATCGTCGCCGCGGCTGCCGGCATACCCGTCGCAAAGCACGGCAACCGCGCCGCGTCGAGCAAGTGCGGAGCGGCGGACGTTTTGGAGGCTTTGGGGGTGAACATCGGCATACCGCCCGAAAAAAGTCTGGAAATTTTGAAGAGCATCAGGATTTGTTTTTTGTTCGCGCAGAACTATCACATCGCGATGAAGTACGTCGCGCCCGTCCGCAAGGAACTTTCCATAAGGACGATTTTCAATATTTTGGGGCCTCTCGCGAACCCGGCGGGCGCGTCGATTCAACTTCTCGGGGTATACAGCGCGGAATTGGTCGAGCCGATGGCGAGGGTTATGTCGAATCTCGGGGTCAAGAGCGGTTTGGTCGTCTACGGTTTGGACGGATTGGACGAAATATCGATGAGCGCGCCCACGGCGGTATGCGAGATCGGGGAGGGCGGTTTCAAAAGTTACACGGTCGCGCCCGAACAATTCGGCTTTAAGCGGTGCAAAAAAGAGGACTTGACGGGCGGCAGCCCTAAGGAAAACGCGGCGATTATGCGCGGCATTTTGGCGGGGGAGCGGAGCGCGAAACGCGACGCGGTTTTATTGAATTCCGCGGCGGCGATCTACGCGGCGGGCGGCGGACGCGACATAGCGTCGGCGATAGATACGGCGGCGCGCGTGATAGACGACGGGAGGGCGGCGCGCGTTTTGGAGAAATTTATCGAACTCAGCAACGGATAAAATATAACGCAAATTATATAAATAACGCATAGAATCACTATTTTGCGCGTTATATAAATACCGCCGTAAATAACGCGGAATAATACCGCGGTATTTAATATAACTAACGCTATAAAAACAATATAACTAACATTATAATTTTTAAAACGAAAAAACGCATTCAAAAAATCCCCGTCCCGTTAAGAGCGGCGGCGGAGGCGCGGCCGTTAAACATAGCGGTATACGGTACGGATTAAAAGTTTAATTTAGCATAACGCTAAAACATTATAAAAATTTCACGAGGGGACACATTATGATTTTGGACAAAATAACAAAAAGCGTTCTAAAAAGAGTGGAGGATTTAAAGCGTGAAATTCCCTTGAACGGGCTTATAGATTCCGCTTTAAGCCTGCCCGTTTCGGCGGATTTTCCCTTTGAAAAAGCCTTAAAAAAGGACGGCTTATCCTTTATATGCGAGATAAAAAAAGCGTCGCCCTCAAAAGGCGTGATCGCCCCCGATTTTCCTTATCTGAAAATCGCCGGGGAATACGCGGCGGCCGGCGCGGACGTTTTGTCCGTTTTGACGGAGCCGGAATTTTTTTTGGGGAGCGGCGAATATTTGAGGGAGATTTCGGGGGCGGTTCCGCTGCCCGCGCTGAGGAAGGATTTTATCATAGACGAATACCAAATCTACGAGGCGAAAACGTTGGGCGCGTCCGCGGTTTTGCTGATTTGCGCGATTTTGGACGGCGAAAAATTGAGGCGTTTTTTGAAGACCGCGGAGGCTTTGGGAATGTCCGCGCTTGTCGAGGCGCATACGGAGGACGAAATTTTTACGGCATTGTCCGCGGACGCGGAAATCGTCGGGGTCAACAACCGCGATTTAAAGACTTTCGAGGTGGATTTGAACGTATGCGCGCGGCTTCGGCGGCTTGTTCCGCGGGATGTTTTGTTTGTCGCGGAGAGCGGAATAAAGACGCGCGGCGACGTAAATTTTTTGGAGAATATCGGCGCGGACGCGGTTTTGATCGGCGAAGGAATGATGACCGCCGCGAATAAAGAGGAATATCTCGCCGGATTAAAGGGTGTAAAGAGAGCGTAGCGGTTTATTTTTATGAATGATAAACGCCGCGAATAAAGCGGAATATCTCGCCGGATTAAAGGGTATAAAAAGAGCGTAGCGGTTTATTTTTATGAATGATGACCGCCGCGAATAAAGCGGAATATCTCGCCGGGTTAAAGGGTGTAAAGAGAGCGTAACGGTTTATTTTTATGAATGACAAACGCCGCGAATAAAGCGGAATATCTCGCCGGGTTAAAGGGTATAAAAAGAGCGTAACGGTTTATTTTTATGAATGACAAACGGCGCGTGAAAAAACGCAATAAAACGCTAAAAAAAAAGAGGAGTATTATGTCAAAAACAAAAATAAAAATTTGCGGCTTGTTTCGGCATAAGGATATAGATTTTGTCAACGCCGCCCGTCCCGACTACGCGGGTTTCGTATTCGCGAGGCGCAGCCGCAGGTTTGTCGAATACGGATTTGCGGAGGAGTTATCGCGGCGGCTTGCTCCCGGTATTATTCCCGTAGGCGTTTTTGCGGGCGCGGACGCCGGCGAAATCGCGGAACTGTTTTATCGCGGAGTCATAAAGGCGGCGCAGTTGCACGGCGGCGAGGACGAGAACTACGCCGCGAAACTAAAAAAAGCGTGCGCGGGTTTGACGGTCATCCGGGCGGTCAGCGCGGACGGTATAAAGGGCGGTACGGAATGCGCGGATTGCGCGAAAAACGGCATAAACGGCGGAATAAACGGCATAGAAAAGCATACGAACGGCAATCAAAGCAACGGAATAAAAGGCATAGAAAAGCATACGAACGGCAATATAAACGACGGAATAAAAGGCATAGAAAAGCGGATAAACCGCGATATAAAAAGCGGCGTAAAAGACACCGAAAAGCATACGAATGACAACATAAACGACGGAATAAAATACGGCGAAAAGATCGAAATTATCCGCCGCGGCTCCTCCGATTTTCTGCTTGTCGACAACGGAAACGGGGGGACGGGAAAGCCATTCGATTGGCATAAAATACGCGGTATAGAACCGCCGTTTTTTCTCGCGGGAGGCATAGACAAAAACAACATTTTTGACGCGTTAAAATTATCCCCTTACGCCGTGGATATCAGCGGCGGCGCGGAGACGGACGGATTTAAGGACAGCGAAAAAATTATGTTTTTGACAAAAGCCGCGAGGGAGTATACGGACGGTTAAAAAAGACGATAAACAATGCGCTCTTAGCGAAAAAAACGCGCCTAAGACACATTAAAAAGGCGGTACTATACCGCGAATTAAGCGGCGGAAACAAACCGCGGTTAAAGACAAAAACAAACCGCTCTTAGCGAAAAAAAACACGCCTAAGACACATTAAAAAGGCGGTACTATACCGCGAATTAAGCGGCGGAAACAAGCCGCGGTTAAAGACAAAAACAAACCGCTCTTAGCGACAAAAAACACACGCCTAAGACACACTAAAAATGCGGTACTATACCGCGAATTAAGCGGCGGAAACAATTCGTAAAATATAATAAAGCAACCGCCGCAAAAAGAAAATAAAAAAACAAAGAGAAGATTGCAATTCTATATAATAAAGATTGAAATTCTATATAATACGCACACTTAAAAAAGGAGACTCATTATGGACGGCAAAAACCTTGAAAAAAACGGACGCTTCGGGATATTCGGAGGGCAATACATTCCCGAAACCCTTATGAACGAGGTCAAGGCTCTCGAAAAAGCCTACGCATTTTACAAAAACGACAAGGCGTTCAACGACGAATTGGACGGACTTTTCCGCGATTACGCGGGGCGGCCCTCCCTGCTATACTACGCCGAAAAGATGACGAAAGACCTTGGCGGCGCAAAGATTTTTTTGAAGCGCGAGGACTTGAACCACACGGGTTCGCACAAGATCAACAACGTTTTGGGGCAGGCTTTGCTGGCGAAGCGTATGGGCAAAACCCGCCTGATCGCCGAAACGGGCGCGGGGCAGCACGGCGTCGCGGCGGCGACCGCAGCCGCTTTGCTCGGGATGGAATGCGAGATTTTTATGGGCGCGGAGGACGCGGAGCGGCAGGCTTTGAACGTCTACCGTATGAAACTTTTGGGGGCGAAAGTAAACTCCGTCGAGAGCGGAACAAAGACCTTAAAGGACGCGGTGAACGAAACGATGCGCGAATGGACGCGGCGCGTTTCCGACACGCACTACCTTCTCGGCACGGTTATGGGACCGCACCCTTTCCCTACGATCGTGCGCGATTTTCAGAGTGTCATAAGCCGCGAGGCGCGGGCGCAGATTTTGGAGAGAGAGGGGAAACTGCCCTATGCCGTTATCGCCTGCGTGGGCGGCGGGAGCAACGCGATGGGGATGTTTTATAACTTTATCGGCGACAAGAGCGTACGTTTGATCGGCTGTGAGGCGGGGGGCTTGGGCGTTGAGACGGACGCGCACGCCGCGACGTTGACGAAGGGTAAGGTCGGGATTTTTCACGGTATGAAGTCGTATTTTTGTCAGGACGGCGACGGGCAGATCGCGCCCGTATATTCCATTTCGGCGGGGCTGGACTATCCGGGCGTGGGACCGGAACACGCGAATCTCAACGATCTTGGGCGCGCGGAATACTATCCCGTTCGCGATGCGGAGGCGGTTGCGGCGTTTGAATATTTGGCGCGGACGGAGGGGATTATATGCGCGGTCGAGAGCGCGCACGCGGTGGCTTACGCCCGCAGATTTGTGCCGGGGGTCGGCAAGGACGAGAGCGTTATAATATGTCTTTCGGGCAGGGGGGACAAGGACGTCGCGGCGATCGCGAAGTACAGAGGGGTTAATTTGACCGAATAAAAAATCCGTAACGGCAATCATCAGCCATAAAAACCTACGGCATAAAAAACTATGCGATATAAAACTATGCCATAAAAACCTACGGCATAAAAACCTACGGCATAAAAACCTACGTTATAAAAACCTGCGGCATAAAAAAATTACGGAAAAAAGAAATTCATTCGGCATAAAGAATTCCGAAATAAACCGATAAAAACAATAGAAAATTATTCGGTAAAAAATTGATAAAAAACAATATAAACAGCCGCATTCGCTAACCGCTAAGCATTATCCAAAGGAATTCGCAATTCAAAAAAACGAAACAAACCGCGAAAAAACGGAAATCCGTTATGAAAAAATTGATAAGAAAAGGATAAAAAAAGGAGTTAATTCACACTATGAGCAACATAAAAAACGCGTTTAAAAACGGAAAGGCTTTTATCGGCTTTATCACGGGCGGCGACCCGTCGATCGACAAAAGTTATGAATTTATTTTAAAAATGATCGAAGGCGGAGCGGATTTGGTTGAAATCGGCATTCCTTTTTCCGATCCCGTTGCCGAGGGCGCGGTCATTCAGAGCGCGAATATGCGCGCGTTGAAGGCTGGCGCGTCGACGGAAAAGATTTTCGGACTCGTCGGGCGCGTGAGAGAAAAGAGCGCGGTTCCGATTGCGCTTTTGACATATTTGAATCCCGTTTTTTGCTACGGTTACGAGCGGTTTTTTAAAAAATGCGCGGAAACGGGCGCGGACGGAATCATTATTCCCGATATGCCGTTCGAGGAGCGCGGCGAGGTTGCGGACTTTGCCGCGGCGTACGGAATCGACTTGATATCTTTAATCGCGCCGACGTCGAAAGAGCGGATAAAAAAGATTGCCGAAGCGTCGCGGGGCTTTATATATGTCGTTTCGTCGATGGGCGTTACGGGTATCAGGAGCGAAATAACCTCCGATTTAAACGAACTGCTAAAAGAGGTGAGGGCGGTTTCAAAAACGCCGGCGGCGGTAGGTTTCGGGATCAACACGCCGGAGCAGGCGGCGCAAATCGCGAAAATTGCCGACGGCGTAATAGTGGGGAGCGCGATTGTGAAAATCATCGGGAATCACGGCGAAAACGCGGGGGAATACGTCCGCGAATATGTCGAAAAAATGAAGAGAGCGGTTTTGTCCGTTGAATGACCGATAATAAGCGGTGGCCGGCAATTAGCGGCGGCGGCTTTTATTATATAGTGCGGCGTTTCACTACCTCTAAAATTCCCCTCTCGTTAAGAGGGCGTAGGGGCGGGGCGGCAGATAATAAATAATGGTCAGTGATCGGTGGTCGGCGGCGGCGATTAATGAATAGTGCTTAGCGGTTCGCGATCTAAAATTCCCCTCCGTGGGAGGGGTAGGGGTGGGGCGGCCGAATAGAAAGAGCAAGGGCGGTCGATAATAAATAGTGATTAGCGGTCAAGTGATTAGTGGCAATGGTTAGTGAAAGCGGTTATCTATTTTAAATGTCGCAAAAGTGAATTGACACGAAAAATTCCCCTCCGCGGGAGGGGTAGGGGTGGGGCGGCCGAATAGAAAGAGCAAGGGCGGTCGATAATAAAGAGTATAAAAAAGGAAGTCAAGGGTTACGGCAGGCGGACGTTTTTAAGCGAGCGCGTTAATCGCGGCGGCGGCGATTAATGAATAGTGCTTAGCGGTTCGCAATCTAAAATTCCCCTCCGTGGGAGGGGTAGGGGTGGGGCGGCCGAATAGAAAAAGCAAGGGCGGTCGATAATAAAGAGTATAAAAAGGAAGTCAAGGGTTACGGCAGGCGGACGTTTTCAAGCGAGCGCGTTAATCGCGGCGGCGATGACGTCCGAGCATTTCGCGACGGCGACGTTTATATCTTTCACGGTAACCAACATATCGGACAAATCCGCACGCATAGGCGAGGCATAATTTCCGGATTTTTTATCCTTATTTTCAAGCGGTTTCAAATTCCGAGAACTTTTGTCCGCATACTCTTCCGCATTACGTGACACTTTATTTTCAAGCGGTTTTAAATAAAAATCTTTTTTATCGCCGGGCTGTTCCGCATTCCGAAAATCTTTATCGATCCGTTCTCCCTCATACGGAAATTTTTGAACGGTCTTAAATGAAATTTCCTTTCCGTAACTTTCCAAAATATCGGCGGCGAGGTTTGCCGCGCCCACGACCAGCGGAACGCCTATCGCGACGACGTGAACGCCGAGATTTTGGCGGTTTAGGGTTGGGCGGTGATTTTTGACTCCGCCGCCGGGTTGCAGGCCGGCCGTGGACATTTGGAAGGTATTTTTGAGGCGCGAAGTTTTCCCGGCGGCGAGTGTATCGACGGCGATTATGAGGTCGGGCGCGGTTTTTTTTGCGGCGGCGGACACTATGTCGAACGACTCGATTCCGGTCATACCGATGACGTTTGGGATCACGGTGCAGATTTTTATTTTCGCGCCGCCTTGACGCTTATTGTATTCCGTATTATAATTCTCTTGACGTTTATTGCAGGCTGAGTTATCATTCGTTTGGCATTGATTGTATGCCGTATTTTCGCTCTCTTGACGCTTATTGCAGGCTGAGTTATCATTCGTTTGGCGTTGGTTGTATTCCGTATTATTTCCTTGATATTGATAGTTATTCTCTTTATATTTAATGTCGTTCGTCTTGCCGTCTATGCTTTGATTTTCATCTGTTTGACGCTTATTGCAGGCTGAGTTATCATTCATTCGGCGTTGATTGCATTCTATATTATCATTCTCCCGGCATTGATTGCAGTCCGCGCCGTCCTTCTTTTTTTGCGTATAATTCTCTTCCGCCGGGAACGTCGGGCGGATTTTGTTCACCGTATCGGGTCCCAATGCGTCCGCGGTCATCATAACGTTTCCGACGCCGGCGACGAGGATTTTTTTCACGTTTAAGCCGAGGAATCCGATCAGTTCGAGAATACAATCCGCCAAAGTTTCGACCAGCCGCGCGTTGATTTTTTCGTCGTCATAAAACCCCGCGCATTCGAGGGTGAGATATTTACCGGCGGGCTTGCCGAATTTTTTTTCGTTTTCGCGGTCGATGACGGAGGCCGTTTTTTTTATCGAACCGCCGAAAAGTTCAAAAACTTCGCCGCGCAAGCCTTTCAATTCGACCGCCATATCCGTAAAGGTATATTTTTCCGCACACATACCGATAGTTTGCGTAAAATATTTTGTTTAATACTAAAAAAATTTGGTATCAACGGTATTAGCGGTTAGCGGTCGGCTTTAATAGCGGTCGGCGATTGCGGTTAGCGGTCAGCGTTTTGTTATCTCTAAAATTCCCCTCCGTGGGAGGGGTATAGGGGTGGGGCGTCCGTTTTAATAGTTATTTGCGGTCGGTGGCGGCGGTTAGCGGTCAGCGGTTCTCTATCTTTAAATTCCCCTCCGCGGGAGGGGTGCAGGGGTGGGGCGTCCGTTTTGCGCTAATAAAAAGGATTTTTTAATTTTTATCGAATGCGTTCAATATTTTTCCATATAAAACACCCGAAAGAAAGCGGTTTAAGTAAAAAGTTTTTAAAACGCCTTGAATATGTTTGTTTTTTTAAAAAAAATGTTGTATAATAAAAAATAATTAATAACAAGAAGGAGCGAATTTTATTTTATGCCGCAAGAAATTATGTTGTATGTAATGATCGGGGTTATCGTCGTTATGTTCGGTTTCCAGATCATCTCGGGCAGAAAGAAAAACAAACAGCGCGAGGAACTTTTGAACAGTATGGGGCCGGGGACAAAGGTTTTGACCGCGGGCGGAATGTACGGAACGATCAGGAGCGTACTTCCCGAAGGCAAGGTTGTTCTCGACGTGGGGACGCCCGAGGCGGAGACGCTGATTGTTTTGAGCAAGCAGGGGATTAGGAACATTGATTCCGGATACGCCGCAAACGCCGTCTACGGTGCGAATTCCGTAAAAAAGGTCGAAAAAACCGAGGACGAAAAGAAAGAAGACACAAAAAGCGAATAGTTTTTTTGCGTTTTATTAAAATTCCGTAGAATTCTAAGGATAGCGCGAAAAGCGGATAGTTTTTTTGTTTTTTATTAAAATTCCACGGAGTTCGTTAGGTATAATGCGAAAAGCGGATATCTTTTAAATTTTTCTTTATTTAGACAAATTCTTAAAAAATTCGGACGGGTTTATTTTTTGTTATACTTTTTTATACCCGCCATACTTTAATTACGATATAATGAACGAATCGAAAAACAAACGAAATTGCGGATATGCGTTTTCGTTTGTTTTGCTTTTTTAAAGAGTGCGTTTTTTTGTATGCAATATTTTTGTTTTTAAACGATTCATTGTGAAAAATTCCCCTCCGCGTGAGGGATAGGGGCGCGGCGGCGTTATGAAATCCTTTAAATAAGCCGGATTAAAAGTATTTTTCATTTAAAACACTTGAATAAAACTTGCTTAATAATTAAATTAATGATATAATAATGTATGTATAATGGGATTCGGTTTTCATATAGAGCCGAAAACGTATTATTCCGTGTTTTTTATGCCGCAAAAAACAAAAAGCGATACCTTTTAATTGCGTATAAACCGCCGGCCGCTAAACAAACAACTAACAAAAAAGAGGAACATATGAATTTTAGAGACACTTTAAAAATAAACTCCGCGGGACACCTTGAAATCGGCGGCGCGGACACCGTAGACTTAGCGGAAAAATTCGGCACGCCCCTATACGTTCTCGACTGCGCGTACATCGAAAAGGTCGCCAAGGCTTTTTTTGACACGATGAAAAGCGGCTACGGCGAGGGCGGCGTGGCTTTCGCGTCGAAGGCGTTTTCTGCGGCGGCGATCTATAAACTGATCGGCGGTTTGGGTCTTTATGCCGACGTCGTGTCGAAAGGAGAATTATACACCGCGCTTTCGGGCGGTTTTCCGGCCGAAAGGGTAGTGGTCCACGGCAACAACAAACTTGATTATGAAATAGATTACGCCGTCGAAAAGGGCGCGGGCTATATCGTGATCGACGCTTTCGATGAGGGCGGGCGGATCGACGCCGCCGCAAAGAGATATAAAAAGGTTCAAAAGGTTTTGGTTCGCGTCAACCCGGGCGTCGAGGCGCATACCCACGAATTCGTCCGCACCGCAAAAGACGACAGCAAATTCGGCTTTTCGATCAAAAACGGCGACGCGGACGCGTTCATCAAGAGCGTTTTCAAGTATGAAAATCTGGAATTCTGCGGATTGCATTGCCATATCGGCTCGCAAATTTTCGACAGACAAGCCTTTTCTCTCGCCGCGGGCGTTATGACGGACTATATAAAGCGGCTGCGCGATCTCTACGGAATAACGGTGAACGTTTTGAATTTAGGGGGGGGCTTCGGCGTACATTACACGTCGAAAGATCCTCTCTATACCGCCGATGACTACGCGGGCTACGTCGCGCACCTGACGGCCGCGCTGAAAGAAAACGTCGCGAAAAAGGACATAAAGAAGCCGTTTTTGCTGATCGAACCGGGTCGTTCGCTGATCGCGGAGGCGGGGATAACGCTCTACCGCGTGGGCGCGGTCAAGGATATCAAGGGGATAAAGAAGTATTACGCTATCGACGGCGGAATGTTTGAAAACCCGAGATACGTTATGTACCGTTCGGAATATTCGGCGATTATCGCGAACAAGGCGAACGAACCATTTTCGGAAACCGTTACGCTTACGGGCAAGTGCTGCGAAAGCGGCGATATGATCGCGGTGGATATTCTGCTCCAAAAGGCGGCGAGGGGGGATATTGCGGCGGTGTTTTCGACCGGCGCGTACAATTACAGTATGAGCAGCCACTATAACGGGAATTTGACTCCGCCCGTCGTTATGGTCAAGGACGGCGAAGCCGAATATATAGTCAAACCCGAGACCTGCGAGGATTTGACAAGGAATCACGTCATTCCGAGTTTTTTAAAATAACGCGGAATAATGTAATACTCCGCTTTTTAAAAACGGTACGGAACGATAGAATACTCCGCTTTTTAAAAATAATAGGAAAAATAGAATACTCCGCTTTTTAAAAACGGTACGGAAATCATTTGATATCGAACTTTGTAAAATAACGAGGAAATCGCTTAATATAAGAACTTTTTTAAAAAAATAATACGGAATAAATAGCGTAATATTGAATTTTCTTAAAACAACGCGGAATAATATATACTGCCAAAATTCCCCTCCGTGGGAGGGGATTAAGGGGTGGGGCGACCGAATAAAACAACTTTCACCAACCGCCGGCAACTAATTGCGGCGTTGTCATTTACCGAAAGCGAATAAATAGAAAAATTCCCCTCCGCGGGAGGGGATTAAGGGGTGGGGCGGTCGATTTGGAATGCAATAACGCTAACCGCTATAAAAAACAACCGCTAAATAATAGAATACTTCATTTTTCCAAAATAATACGGAATCACACAATATCAAACGTCTAAAACAACATTCACCGCACATACCGCCAACCACCGACCACATACCGCTAAAAAAAACTCTAAAAAACAAGGAGAGAGGGAATGCTTTTTAATATTTTAGGCGGCGGCGGCTCGCCGCAAGAGATGTTTATCGAAATATTTTCATATCTTGCCGCCCTCGTGATCGCCTTTATGATGCACGAGTTGGCGCACGCTTACGTCGCGAAGTGGAACGGCGACGACACCGCGCAGTTAATGGGGCGGCTGTCGTTCAACCCCCTAAAACATCTTGACCCGCTGGGTACGATTTGTCTGCTTTTGGTGGGGTTCGGTTGGGCGAAGCCCGTTCCGATCAATTCCCGCAATTTCCGAAACTTTCGGAAAGGTTTTTTTCTGACGGCGAT
This sequence comes from Clostridiales bacterium, assembly GCA_031276195.1. GTDB lineage: Bacteria > Bacillota > Clostridia > Christensenellales > JAISNN01 > JAISNN01. The sequence continues at coordinate 13,537 of JAISNN010000083.1, read as the reverse complement.
CGCGGGCGTTACGATGAACTTGATTTTGGCTCTTTTGTTCACGGGGATTTTGCATTTGGTTTTGAGAACCGCCGTTCCGCTCGAAGCGGGAAGCGCGGCGTTCGTTATGTTTAATATGCTGATAAGGTTTTTGCTTTACGGCGTGATGATAAATATCTCGCTTATGACGTTCAATCTCCTGCCCGTGCCGCCTCTCGACGGTTTCCGCGTATTGGAGGCGTTGGGCGAGGGGAAGGTTAGATTCGTCGACAAGTATATAGAATTCCTCAGACGGTATCCCTTCATTACGCTGCTCGTCATCATCGCCGCGGACAGAATGAACATTTTTTCAACGATTATAATGGGCTTTTTGCGGCTTTTGGGGCTGGCGCAGGTATTTATTTAGTGATCGGTGATTAGGTATCGGTAGTCAGCGTCGGCGGTATTTGTTTAGTGGCCGGCTATTAATAAATTGTACTTAACGGTTAGTATTTCCCTATCCGATTTAAAAAATCACTAAAAAAGAGTCTTTATTCCGGCATACAAAAAATTGAAATAAAAGGAAAAGCGTTTTTAACACTAATTTACTTTGCTCATTTTGGGGGAACGATGGACGAAAACATAAATAATTCGGACGGCTTAAACGCGAAAGACGGCGGCGCGGAAATTTTAAATCCGGAGTCTTCGCGCGATACGGGCAACCCGGCCGCGAACGGCGCGGAAATTTTAAATCCGGAATATTCGCGCGATACGGGCAATCCGGCCGCGAGCGGCGCGGAAATTTTGAATCCGGAATCTTCGCGCGATACGGGCAATCCGGCCGCGAACGGCGCGGAAATTTTAAATTCCGGTTTTCGCCGTGGAAACGGCGATTCAAACGCGAAAGACGACGGCGCGGGTTTTTTGCATTCGGGGCTTCGGCACGAATTCAAACTGAGGTTTTTCGAGGGACCGTTAGACTTATTACTCGCGCTGATAAAGGAGGCAAAAATCGACATCAAGGACATTTTTGTTTCCGAAATTACAAATCAATACATCGAATACGTCGCGCAGATGGACACTTTCGACCTTGACTATGTGGGCGAATTCATCGAAATGGCGGCTACTCTTTTGGAAATAAAATCAAAAAAACTGCTCCCGAAGATCGAAAAGGAAAAGACCGACGAAGAGATTCACGACGAGAGTTGGCTGATCCGCCAATTAGAGGAATACAAGGTTTTCAAGGAGACCTCCGAACTCTTGAAAAAGCGTGAAACGACGGGCGTTTTTTACAGAGAACCCGACTACGACGAAAACGACTACAAAACCGTGTTCAAAAACTTTTCTATGGAAAAATTGATCGAGGCTTTCGCGGTGATTTTGCATAGAGAGGGGCGGCGCGTCGACGAGCATTTGACCAGAAAGATTATCAAAGAACGTTTCACCGTCGCCAACCGCGTGATTTTCATCACGGAACTTTTAAAGGAAAAGAGGAAAGTAAACTTTTTCTCACTTTTCGAGGACGACTACTCAAAAACGGAAGTAATAAATATTTTTCTCGCGATTTTGGAAATCCTAAAAAAGCAGATCGCATTCGCGGAGCAGGACGAATATTATTCCGACATTTTTTTGACGGCGGCGTCCGCGATCGACTCCGCGGACGCGATCGCGGATAGCGGGGGCGGCGGTTTCGGGATCGAAGCGGTATAGTAAAGCCTTTTTAGCATTACAAAGAACGCCGTAAAAGCCGCACAAAATTTCTTTATAGAAAATAAAGCGCCGCTTAAAAGAAAAATTTTCCGCTATCGAAGCGCGGATATAATGATAAAAAAATAGTAATTTTCGCGAACAAAGAGGTTTACATACACTATGGATAATTTAACCGAGATACTCGAAGCCGTTATTTTCACCGCGGGGAAGGGCATTTCCAAAAAAGAGATCGCCGAAAAACTCCCCGACGTTCTGCCCGGGGAGATCGAGCGCGCGATAGACGCGTTGAAGCAAAAATACGGCGGCGATTCGGGCGTTCGGCTGATTCGCTACAACGACAAGGTTCAATTTTCGTCGAACCCGAAGTTCGGCGGCATTGTTTCCGACATTTTGACGCCCATAAAGGAAAAGGAGTTGTCGCGCACGCTTTTGGAGGTTTTGGCGATTGTCGCCTACAAGCAGCCCGTAACGAGGATCGACATCGAGGAGATCCGCGGCGTAAGTTCCGAATACGCCGTCGCGATGCTCCAAAAGGTCGATATGATTGCGGCGGTAGGGACTAAGGACGCGGTGGGGCGTCCGACGCTTTTCGGTACGACGGACGAATTTTTGAAGAAATTTTGTTTGAGTTCTTTGGCGGATTTGCCGCTTTTCGAGGAGATTATGGGGCGCGTACGGCAAATCGACGAGAATTACAATCAATCGTCCGAGAGTTTGTACCGCGACCGCCACGCCGAAAACGACGGCGAAAGCGGCGAAAAAACGGATGAGGACAAGGAAATCGACGAGGACGGGGAAGCGATTTTGAACGCGGTTGCGGCGGCGATGGACGCTGAAATTACGGAATCTCAAAAATTTTCCGCCGCTGATATTGCGAAGCCGATTGAGTCCGGCTTTTTAGACGCGGAAATTGCGGAATCCGAAAAGCCCGACTTTTTGGAGGGCGAGGACTTCGAGGTTATAGAATAGCGTAATTTTTTGAATACGAGGACTTTGAGATTATAGAACAGCGTAATTTTTTTGAATGCGATGACTTTGAGATTATAGAATAGCGTAATTTTTTTAAATATCGGATTCATACGGTATAGTGTAATTTTTTGAATATTAGGATTCATACGGCATAGCGTAATTTTTTGAATATCGGATTTATGCGGTATAGCGTAATTTTTTTGAATATCGGATTTATGCGGTATAGCGTAATTTTTTGAATATTTTAATGCGGTGATCGGTGATCGGTGGTTAGCATTCTAAAATTCCCCTCCGTGGGAGGGGTGTAGGGGTGGGGCGACCTAATAGAAAAGACGCAAGGGTGTCCGATAATAAATAGTGGTCGGAGATTAGTAGTCAGCATTCTAAAATTCCCCTCCGTGGGAGGGGTTAGGAAGTCTCGAATAAGTTTGAACGAATTTTATTATGCGTCTTTTTTGCTATAAACCGTCTTCTTTTCTTGACAATAGCGAATGCTATTGCCTGCAAAAACAATTCGGTTTCTATCTAAAAAATCCGCTATTTAAAATTCGCTCCGCTTATTCTCATCTTCCAAGGGGTGGGGCGACCTAATAGAAAAGACGCAAGGGTGTCCGATGCGAATGCTATTGCCATCAAAAACAAGCCGTTTTCTATCTAAAAAATCCGCTATTTAAAATTCGCTCCGCTTATTCTCATCTTCCAAGGGGCGGGGCGGCCGAATTCCAAAATTCCCCTCCGTGGGAGGGGTGTAGGGGTGGGGCGGTCGAATAAAAAAGGTAACGGCGGTCAATTTAGCAAAAATCACAAAAAAAACGACGTAAAAAAACGGGATTGTGAAATACAGAGGGGTTTTCGGAAAATTTTTTCATTTAATTTTCAACGCGGAGGTTGAATATGTTTGCAAGGTTTAGCGTAAAGAGACCGCATATGGTTATGGTGGCGATTATTTTGGTCATCATAACGGGCGTTTTGTCATTTCGGGATATAGGCATAGATTTTTTGCCGAACATAGAACTGCCGTACATAGTCGTGGCGACGGTCTACCCGGGCGGCGAATCGGAGGAGGCGGTGGAAGAAAGGGTTACCGTACCTATGGAGCAGAATCTCGCCACCGCGGGCAACATCAAGACGATCACGACCGAATCGTATCCTATGATTTCCTTTATCATTTTGGAATTCAAGAGCGGAACGGACATAAACGCCTCCTTGATAGAGATAAACGAAAAGGTAAAGAATTTCAAGACCATTCAAGAGAGTCAAGGTCTTCTCGACAGCGCGGCGAGCGCGGGCGGCGCGGCGAACGAGATCGTTGACCGTTACGCGGGCGCGGCGGAACTTGTCAACAGGGTTTTGGATCCCGTGGTTATGACGATCAGCCCGAATATGCTTCCGATTATGAAAATCGCCCTCTACGAGGAGGGCAAGTCCATAAGCGAGTCCTCCGAAACGTTGAAAGCGATAGCCAAAAAGATAGAAACTGTGGACGGAGTGGCGTCCGCGGACGTTACGGGGCTTGTCGAAAAGATGTATCTTTTGAACGTTGACAACGGAAAGATAATAAGGGCGGTATTGTCCTCTTTTATCGATAGGGAAAAGGCTTTTTCCGCTTTTTACGACGGACTTTTGAGTATTTTGGACTACGCCGAAAGCGGGCGGATTTCGGAAGACTTGCCGAAAGTCAGGGACGCGGTCGAGAACATAATAGACAAGACCGCGGAGGTTATGACGGGACTTGTAGAGAGCGCGATAAACGATACGCTTTCGGAGGAGGCGGACAAATTGATATTCGACTCTTTGAAGAGTTTTGCGGAAGACGTTCTCGCGGATTTTTATACGGGCGACGCGGTTTTCGACGCGTTTTTGGACGGAATTTCGGAGGGCGTTATAGGCGTTTTGGATGAAGCGAAAGCCGCCGTCGTGGAGATTATGTCCGATATCGCGGGCGATACAAACGCGGGCGAGATCGAGAGTGAAAGGGAAAAAGCGATAGAAAAATTAAACGAGGTATACGAAGACGCTATGGCGGCGGCGGAGGACGTAAGCAAAGCGATATCCGCGCCGTCGGGGCTGCTTGCGGACATTTTGAGAAAGGAAGAGGTAAGGAGTCAATATAAGATTCTTTTCGGCGACGCGATAGACGCTTTTTATGACTACGCGGGCGTTCAGATCGGCGAAATCGCGGGCGCGGAATTGCTTGAAACGGCGATTTTCGCGAACGACATAGAGATGCCCGTAGGTTCTCCGAACGGCGCGATCATAACGGTGGGCGACGGGATAAAGACGGAGGAGGAACTTTTCGCTCTTCCGATAGCGTATATAAACGTTGCCGACGAGGTTTTGAACGCCGTTACGGGTTTGAGATTAAAACAACTCGACCAAACGCAAAAAATGAACGCCGTTTTGCTGACCTTTGCGGACGCGCTTTTGAAAATCGCCGATGACCCGGCGGGCGCGATCAAGGAAATCGCGGCGGCGATAGAGGGTACGGGGCTTCAACTTGACACGTTATTTTCTCTTTTGGGAATAGCGGATATAGGTTCGGATCTCGGCGGTTTGATTGAGATCGGCGGTATTTTCTCCGAAAACGGGCTTTCTCTCGGCGGTCTTATCGCCGCGAACGACGCTTTCGGCGAGGCGGTGAGTTTAGCCTCCGACGGCGGAATTTTGCTGACCTTGGACGATCTTTGCGTTATCGCGGAGGTTGACAACCAAAGCCGCTTGCACACCGTTTTGAACGGCGTATCGGGGATGCAGATCAATATAAACAAGAGTCCGAGCGCGTCGACGGCGGACGTTTCGCGGGACGTAAAGAGTATGCTGGACGGTCTGACCGCGCAAAATCCGGGGTTGAGATACGTCGTTTTGGAGGATCACGGCGGTTATATCCGTTTGGTTGTGGACACGATTATGAGCAGTTTGATAGTCGGGGGAATTCTTGCGGTTTTGATATTGCTGTTCTTTTTAAAGAAGATCGGACCTACGATCGTCGTGGGGTCGTCGATTGTTTTGAGTTTAATTTTGGCGTTTATAATGATGCGTATAGCGGGTGTGGATTTAAACATAGCCTCTATGGGCGGATTAGTTTTGGGCGTGGGGATGCTTGTGGACAATTCGATCGTGGTAATCGAGAACATTTTTTCGCAAAAGAGCGAGGGAAAGGGCATATTCGAGGCGGCGATCGACGGAGCGAACCAAGTTACGGAGGCGATTATAGCGTCGACTATAACGACGGTGATAGTTTTTGTGCCGTTATTTTTCACGAGCGGTATAGCGTCCGACATATTCAAGGATCTTGCGCTTACGATGTCGTTTTCGATTGCCGCGAGTTTGATTGTCGCGATGACGTTTGTTCCGATGGCGGCGACGACGTTCATAAAGAACGTGGACAAGGTTTCGCGTATTCAAGAGCGGGCGTTCGCGTTGTTTGACAAGTTTGCGGCGGCGGTCAAAAAGCGTCCGAAATTCATAGGGGTTATAGCTTCTCCCGTCGTTCTTTTGGGGAATTTATTCATAAAAGAGACGAGCGAACGCGACGGAAAGGCTTTCAATATGGTCAAGAGGGCATACAAATCCGCGCTTTCGTTCTGTTTGAACAAAAAAGCCGTGCCGTTGATAACGGCGGGCGTACTTTTGGGTTTGGCGGTTGGGGCGGCGTTCGCGATGAACACCAAGGTCATTCCCGAGTTGGATATGAACACCGTAAATATGCACTTCGACGTCGACGAGCATAGGATAAACGAATTGGGCATAGAGGAAAACGACGTCCTTGAAACGCTTATGTACGCCTCCGAAGACGTGATTTCGTCATATTCCGCGACGGACGTAACCGACGCGGGCATTTCGGTCTACACGGGGTTCAAGATTATGGGTTCGTCGATCGAGGATATGAGCGGCGGTTTGGTCAACACGGACGGATTATTCAGCGGAACGCTTTTCGGCGGCGCGATGAAGGGGGGCGACCTTGAATGCACGATCCTTTTAAAGGACAAGAAAGAGAGGAAAAAGTCCGCCGCCGCGCTTGCCTCCGAGATTTCCGCCGCCGTTTTGGGCGGAAAGCACCAAAAAAAGACGGAGAGCGGCGCGGTTGTTTCCGAGCATAAACTTTCCGATTTCGTCGCGGCGAGTTGGTCGTTTAACAGTATCGCCGAGATAGCGTCCTTAGACAGCGACAGCGTTCAGATCAACGTCTATGCCGAAGACAGGGAAATTTTGGAGCGCGAAACGCAAAAATTGACCGATATGCTGAGGAACGGCGGCGTAAAGGGAGTGGTTTCGGTGGGCAACACTTTGGAGGAGAGGGCATTTGAATACCGTTTAGTTTTGGACAAGGAGGCGGTGTCGAAGAAGACGGGCGGTTTTAACGCGACGGTGATTTTGGAACTTTTAAAGAGGTTTACCGAGCCGTCCCCGGGAACGTCCGTAACCTTAACCGACGCGGACGGTTCGAGATACACCTACGATTTGACGGTATATCCCGCCGGCCGCGAGGTTTTGAAGTGGTATAGGATCGATCCCGATATGCTGCCGGACCGCGACGCGGGCGTATACGACAAGATATATATCGAGAAAGGTTTGGAAGGCGGCGCGGTCGCCGAGAGATATTACACCTACGACAATATGGGCATAAAGTGGCATTTAGAGAGGCGGACGGACGCAAACGGACGCGAAATTTTCGCGAACGTCGAGCAGACGACGGGCAAGGTTCGTTTTTCGCTGTATAAGAAGTCCGAAACGGTCTACTATTCGGCGGAATTCCGCGACGCGATAAATTCCCCGTACGATCTTTTATATCACAAACTCCCCTATGAAAACCCCTTGACGGGCGAGACGGGGACGGTCGCCTTGCACGAATTGTTGGCGGAGGAATGCCTTATCCGCGATGCGGACGGGAATCCCGCCGATATCGTCAAGGTTTTGGCGGCGGGCAAGGTGGGCAAGAACGGCGGCGCGCGGTATTTGCCGATCACGGTATATTTTTCGGAGGATGCGGGCGTGAACCAAGTCAAGTCCGCGGTGAACAAGGCGGTTTCGGCGTATTATAAGGAGAACGGAACGCCCGCCGGCGTGTCATATTCCTTTTCGTCGTCCACGGCTTTGGTCGACGACATATTCAACACGCTGTATTTCATTTTGGGGATCGGCGTAATCTTGATCTATCTCGTTATGGTCGCTCAGTTTAGGTCGCTCAAAGATCCGTTGATCATTATGTTTACCGTACTTTTGGCATTCACGGGGAGCGCGCTTGCCCTGTTCATATCAGGAATGGAGATCTCGATGCTTTCGATAATCGCGTTTATCGTCCTTGCGGGCGTGGTCGTCAACAACGGCATAGTGTTTATCGATTACGTGAACCGCGAACTCGCAAAGGGCGCGTGTGTCCGCGAGGCGATTTTGAACGCGGCTGGGAACAGGCTCAGACCGATTTTGATGACCGCGCTGACGACGATCGTTTCGCTTTTGGTTATGGCATTCGACACCACGCAAGCGGCGTCCATACTGCGTCCGATGGGAGTCGCGGCGGTGGGCGGACTTATCTACGCGACGGTTTTGACGCTTATAATCGTACCCGTTATGTTTGAACTCTTAAACAAAGAAAAAAAGAACGGAAAAAAGAGATTCCGCCTTTTCGCGGACAATTACGAATATTTTAACAAAGAAAAGATCGAGAAAAAATTGATTTAACGCTAAGTTTACAAGGCTGTTTTGATAAAGAAAAACGCCCGAAAAACAAACGTAAACTCAACTGAAAACGCCCGAAAAATAAACGTAAACTCAAATGAAAACACCCGGAAACTCAGCGGAAAAACGGGAAAAAATGCCTAAAAAACGACCGGAAAACAACGGAAATTAAGCGAAAAATCCCCTGAAAAACGGGCAAAAAACGACTAAAAAACACCTAAAAACAACGTAAAAACAACCGAAAAACGGGCAGAAAATGCTTGAAAAACGCTTAAAAACAGCCTAAAAACAGCCTAAAAACAGCCTGAAAGCGATAAAAAACAACCTAAAAACGATAAAAAACAGCCTAAAAACGGGCAAAAATAAGGCAAAAACAGCGTAAAAACAACCGAAAAACGGGCAAAAATAGGGCAGAAAACGCCTAAAAAACGCCTAAAAACAGCCTAAAAACAGCCTAAAAACGGGTAAAAAACGGGCAAAAATAGGGTAAAAAACGGGCAAAAAACGACCTAAAAATTATAAAAAAGCCCTAAAAAACAGCCTAAAAACGGGCAAAAATAAGGCAAAAATAAGGCAAAAATAAGACAAAAAACGACCTAAAAATTATAAAAATCCCCTAAAAAACAACGAAAAAAGCCCCAAAAACGGGCAAAAATAAGGCAAAAAACGATAAAAAACAGCGTAAAAATCGATTTAAAATAAGCAAAAACGGCAAAAAATTAATGCAAAAATAGGTTGAGATTATGAATATTTTACTGACAAACGACGACGGAATTTTTGCCGAGGGTATAAGGATTCTCGCGGAAACACTGTCAAAAAAACACAACGTCGCCGTCGCCGCGCCCGCGAACGAATGCTCTTGTACGAGCCACAGTTTGACCGTTTTCAAGAAACTGTCCTACGAAAAATACGGCTATATAAAGGGCGCGAAGGGCTTCGCGATCAAAGGAACGCCCGCGGATTGCGTGAAATTCGCAACGAAAGTCCTCCTTGATTTTACGCCCGATCTCATTTTGTCCGGTATAAACAATATGCCCAATCTCGGGACGGACGTCATCTATTCGGGTACGGTAAACGCCGCTTTGGAGGGCGCGATTTGCGGTTTTCGGTCGATTGCTCTGTCCGTTTTGCACGAGGACGACGGAGATTATCGGTTTGTTTCGGAATTTATGCTCAAAAACGTCGAAAAATTCCACCGTATGATGACGACCGACACGATTTTAAACATCAATTTCCCGAGCGGAAAGCCCGAAAGACTGCGCGGCGTGCGCTTTACGAAGTTGGGTACGCAAACCTATTCCGACGAATACATCGAGCATATAAACGACGCGGACGAGCGGCACTATACCCTAATCGGCGATATGATCAAAACGCCCGAGAACGCCGCGGACTGCGACGTCGAACTGCACGACGGAATGTTCGTTACGATCACCCCTCTGCATATCCAAATGACCAATTTCGACGCGCTCAAAACTTGCGCCGACAAAGCGGTCGAGATAGAATTATAATAAACGCTACGCATATCCGAACGACCAATTTCTACGCGCCAAAAACTTGCGTCGACAAAGCGGTCGAGATAGAATTATAACTATGAATACATATTAAAAATTCACTATTTCACACTGAAAAGCAGGTTGTTTCGTACTAAAAAAGCCTTATTTCACACTGAAAAAGTCTTATTTCACACCAAAATTCCCCTCCGTGGGAGGGGATAAAGGGGTGGGGCGACCTTAAAATACGTTAGTTTGTATTAAAAAAGCCTTATTTCACACAAAAAAAGCCTTATTTTACGCAAAAAGGGACATAAAAGACCGATATGAGAGTAGCCGTTATAGGCGGAGGCGCGTCGGGAGTTATGGCGGCGGGGATCGCCGCGGAAAAAGCCGAGGTCGTCATCTTTGAAAAAAACGATAAACTGTTAAAAAAACTATACATCACGGGCAAGGGCAGATGCAACATAACCAACGCGTCCGACGGTGCGGAATTTCTCTCCAACGTCGTACGCGGAGGTCGTTTTTTGTTTTCCGCGCTAAAAGGGTTTTCGCCGGCTGACACAATAGAATTTTTTCGCGGTTACGGGCTGGATTTAAAGGTCGAGAGGGGAAACCGCGTGTTCCCGAAATCGGACAAATCGAGCGATATAATAAAGGTTTTCGAGAGATTTTTGAACGAAAAAGGCGCGGAAATCCGCCTCAATTGCGACGTTTCCGAAATCAAAAAAACGGACGACGGACGGTTTGAAATAATCCTAAAAAACGGCAATATAAAGCCTCAAAATTCCTTTGAAAATTATCCGAAAAACGGCAATATAAAGCCTCAAAATTTCCTTGAAAATTATCCGAAAAACGGTAATATAAAACCGCAAAATTCTCTTGAAAATTATCCGAAAAACGGCAATATAAAGTTGCAAAATTTTCTTGAAAAGAATGCAAAAATTCGCGGCGTAGAACCGCGGAATCCCTTTGAAAATTATACCGGAAACGGTGAGAAAAAACGCGGTACAGAACCGCGGAATTCCATTGAAAACTACGCCCGAAAGGATATAAAAAACGTCTTTTCAAAATCGCAAAATTTTACCGGAAATCACGCGCAAAAAGATGCAAAAAACGGCAATTTAAAATCGCGGAATTCCCTTGAAAATTTTACCGGAAATTCCTTGCAAATCCCCCTTGAAAATCCGCCTATTCCGGAAGTTTTTGACGCGGTTGTGATAGCCGCGGGCGGGCTTTCTTATCCCTCCACGGGAAGCGCGGGCGCGGGCTATAAATTCGCCGAATCTTTCGGACACAAAATCGTTCCGCTTTGCCCCGCGCTCTCCGCCGTCAAGGTTTTGGAAAACGTGAAATCTTTGGAGGGTTTGTCCTTAAAAAACGTCTTGGCGGCGGCGTATTACTTTGAAAGCGACGCCGACGAAAAAGAACCAAATCCCGCTAATTCCAAAAGCGTAAAAGACAATAAAACTCCATCGAAATACGCAAAAAACAATGCGGAATACCCAAAAAACAATGCGCAATACCCAAAAAACAATGCGGAATACGCAAAAAACAATACCGAATATCCAAAAAACGGCACCGAATACGCAAAAAATAATGCGGAATACGCAAAAAACAATATCGAATACGCAAAAAATAATGTCAATTACGCAAAAAACGGCGGCGAATATGCAAAAAACAATACCGAATATCCAAAAAACGGCAAAATAAAGGAAATTTTTTCGGAATTCGGAGAGATGCTTTTCACGGGCGACTCGCTGTCCGGTCCTTTGATTTTGTCGATGAGCAGCAGGATCAACCGTTTGGATTTTAACGCCCTCAAAATTTGTATCGATTTGAAGCCCGCCCTCTCAAAAGAGGCTCTCGACGACAGGATTTTGCGCGACTTTAAAGAGTTCGCTAACAAAAATTTTTCAAACGCGCTGGACGGATTGTTGCCAAAAAGTCTGATTCCGTATATAATAGAAGTTACGGGAATTCCGCCCTCTTTGAAAGTCAACGAAATCGACCGCGCCAAACGGCGTATTCTTGTCGAAACACTCAAAAATCTCACCTTTACGCCCGTCCGCTTAGCGCCGATCGAAAACGCGATAGTTACGAGCGGCGGCGCGGAACTCTCGGAAATCAACCCGAAAACTATGGAAAGCAAACTTGTAAAAAATCTTTTTTTCGTCGGCGAAACGCTGGATATCGACGCGCTGACGGGCGGTTTTAACTTGCAAATCGCTATGGCGACGGGGTATGCCTGCGGAAAAAGTATCGCGGAAAGAGAGTGAAAAAAGAGTAAAAAAAGCGAGCGGAAAACGGTTTATTTAAATGCAAAAAGATAGAAAAAGCAAGCGTAAAGCGGTTTATTTGAGCGAAAAAAGATAGAAAAAGCAAGCGTAAAGCGGTTTATTTGAGCGAAAAAAGATAGAAAAAGCAGGCGTAAAGCGGTTTATTTGAGTGAAAAAAGATAGAAAAGCAAGCGTAAAGCGGTTTATTTGAGTGAAAAAAGATAGAAAAAGAGAGAGTAAAGCGGTGTATTTGAGTGAAAAGAGATAGAAAAAGCGAGAGTAAAGCGGTTTATTTGAGCGAAAAAAGATAAAAAAGCGAGCGGAAAACATCTTTAAAATGCCACAAAATATATGCCTTTTAAAAAATAAAATCAAGGGAAGCGACAGGAAAATAAATATGATTCACATAACGATCGACGGTCCGTCGGGAGCGGGAAAAAGTACGGTCGCCAAAGCGGCGGCAAAAAAACTCGGTATCGTCTACTTGGATACGGGCGCGATATACCGCGCGTTCGCGTATGCCGCGATAAAGGCGGGAATCGACGTAAACGACTGCGAAACCGTGGAAAAATTTCTCAAAACCGCCGATATAGAAGTCAAATATTTTAATGAAAAACGCGCGGACGGAGAGAAGTTTTGCGGTCAAGAAATTGATAGCGATAAGGATAAAAATGGCGAAAAGCGTGCGGAAAACGGGAAGTTTTCGAGTCAAGAAATCGGTAAAAATCCTAGTGAAAAAGGTGAGAAACGCGCGGACGGAGAGAAGTTTTGCGGTCAAGAAATTGATAGAAATAAGGATAAAAATGGCGAAAATTTACGCGGCGCGACGGATGCGGAAGAATGCGGAAACAATTCGGGCGGACCGGTTCAGCGCGTCTTTTGCAATAAGGTTGACGTAACGGATTTCATACGCGAACACAGCATTTCAAAGGCGGCGTCCGATATTTCCAAACATATTCCCGTCCGAATCAGACTCTCGGAAATTCAACGCGAAATCGCCGGAAAACACGACGTGGTATTGGACGGACGCGACGCGGGAACCTTCGTTCTCCCGGACGCGAATTTTAAATTTTTCCTCACCGCCGACGTTCGGGAACGCGCCGGACGGCGGTTCGCGGAACTTGCCGCAAAAGGCGAAAACGTTACGTTTGACAGGGTTTTGGAGGATATAAAAACACGCGACTTCAACGACTCGAACAGAGCTTTCGCTCCCCTCAAAAAAGCGGAGGACGCAAGACTCGTCGATAGTACGCATATGAATGCGGACGAAGTGGCGGAGTTTATTATAGAGTGCGTTACGGAAAGCGTGTAGAATAAGGCCGCCCCACCCCTTTGATCCCCTCCCACGGAGGGGAAATAAGCGGTCGCCCCACCCCTTTGATCCCCGCCCACGGAGGGGAATAAGCGGTCGCCCCACCCCTTTGATCCCCTCCCACGGAGGGGAATATAAGG
>JAISNN010000030.1 GCA_031276195.1 Clostridiales bacterium | reverse complement strand
CCCCTACCCCCCCCGACTAACTTTTTTTTTAAAAATCTTTTACCACCGAAAAAATAACATTTAATCGGCCAAAACCCCCCCCCCCCCCCCGTATAACAATTGTCATATTAAAGGCAAGTTCCTTTCCCGAATTTTTCATAAGTTTCGTCCGCTTTTCTTTTTTCATTTTATTAATAATTATTATTATATCATAACTTTGTCCGTTTGTAAATAGAAACCTTGCGGTTTTTTTTATTTTCTTTTTTTGTTTTTACATTTCATATATCGCGTACTTCGCCGCCGACGCGGAAAAATATTTGCTTAAAATGCGGATATGTGTTATAATTATATCCGTATCGTTTCACTTTTTCAAAATCCGCTTCGTTATGCTTGAAATAAACGGGCCTTGACGCGCTTGAAACAAAAATCAACTTCGTTACGCTTGAAAAATAAACCTAAAATAAAAAAGGTACAGAGAGGTATACAATGAAATTTTCACTCGCTTTTGATATGCTCGAAAACGAATATTGGTACGGCGGTCAGATCGGCGACGGCGTTACGATGCCCGTCAACGCCTCGCGCACCCACACAAATAACAGCGTCAACGGCTTCGGCGATCAGTCCACGCCCTTTTTTGTCAGCAATAAGGGACGCTACGTCTGGTCGGAGGACGGCTATATCATAAAATTCGACAAAGGACGCGTGTCCGCCGAGTCCGATACCGCCGAAATTAAACTCTTCGACGGCTTCGAAACACTGAGAGGCGCGTACCTCGCCGCAAGTAAACGCCACTTCCCCCCGGACGGCAATATGCCCGACGAATTGATGTTCCGAATCCCGCAATACTGCACCTGGATCGAACTGAAAAGAGGTCAAAGACAAGACGGCGTAATGAAATACGCGAAAAGTATAGTCGATTGCGGTATGCCCGCCGGCGAAATCATTATCGACGACGGCTGGCAAAAAACTTTCGGAAATTGGGAATTCAAAAGCCTCCTTTTTAAAAACCCGAAAGGGATGGTCGACGAACTCCACGCGATGGGCTTCAAAGTCATTCTATGGATCGTGCCGTTCGTAAGCCCCAAAGCCCCCGCGTTCGAATACCTAAAAGCGAATAACTGCCTCGTCCGAAACGCCGACGGAAGCGTCGCGATGCGTAAATGGTGGGACGCGACAAGCGCGGTCTTGGATATGTCCGAACCGAAAGCCTTTAAATGGTTCACGGACGTATGCGAAGGATTGATGAAAAAATACGGCGTGGACGGCTTTAAACAAGACGCCGCCGATAATAAATTCTACAAAAACGACGACCTCACCGCGGGCGGCGTATCCCCAAACCGCCAAACCGAACTCTGGATGCGTTCCGCGCTCCGCTTCCCCTTCAACGAACTCCGCGCAAGTTGGAAAGCGGGAGGCGTGGGCGTCGCCCAAAGATTGGGCGATAAACGTCATAGATGGACGGAATACGGCGGCATACGCGGACTGATCCCGAACAGCCTCCTCTTGGGCCTTACGGGACACCCGTTCTCATGCCCCGATATGATCGGCGGCGGCTGGGCGGCGGATTTCTGGAAACCGCAGGAATTCTATGACCACGAATTGTTTATACGCTGGGCGGAATGCTCGACGCTTATGCCGATGATGCAATATTCACTCTCTTTGTGGCGGCTGAGAAATAAAAAAACGGCGGAACTCTGCAAAAACGCCGCGAAATTTCATCTCGAATTTTCCGACTATATCGTCAAATACGCGAAAAGCGCGAGAACGACGGGCGAACCTATCGTGCGGTATATGGAATATTCCTTCCCGAACGAAGGTATGGAAGAAGTCAAACAACAGTTTATGCTGGGCGACGATTACCTCGTCGCGCCCGTGGTCGATAAAGGCGAAACTTTTAAAAACGTGAAACTGCCGAAAGGAAAATGGAAACGGCTCGCCTCAAACGAAATCTATCAAGGCGGTCAAACGATTAAAGCGGAAGCGAAAATAGACGAATTGCCGATTTTTGAACTTGTGAAAGAATGAAAAATACGGAGAGGGGTTTTCCGCCGCCAAGCCCATTTGCCCCGTACCGCCGAGGGAAACGCTCTTAAAACATACTTTATATTTAAAAATTACGGTTTAATCCGCCGCCAAGCCCCCCCCCTCACGCGCGGGGGAACGCTCTTAAAACACGTTTAATATTACATATGCTTACCCTCAAACTTACTAAAAGTTTTTGAAAGAGGGCGCGGGGGAGGACTTTTTCCAAAAAGTCCTCCCCCGTATTCTTTAAAAAACTATTTTTTTTCTTTTTCAAAAAGTTTTCTCCCGTATTCTTGATCAAAAAATCTCTCTACCTCCCGCCTTTTAGTTTTATCAATTTACGTCCGAGCGGCAGGCTTGCGAGTTCGTCGTCCGTGAACAAAGAAATGAACAGCGATATAAGCATATACGCGGCGGCGGCGATAAACGCGGTCAGGAACAGTTTCAAATAAAGATTCTCCGCGGCGTTTTTGGTCAAGAATATAAAACCTGCCATACACGCGCCGGCGGCGGCGGTTTTTAGGACGGCGAGCGGTATATTCCGGTTGACGCCGATAAGGCGGCCGAGCGATATGAAATTGAGCGCGGCGGCGGTGAAATACGCGGCGGCGGTGGATACGGCCGCTCCGTAAATCCCGATCGGCTTGATGAGTACGATATTCAAAACGATTTTTAATAAAAGCGCGAAAGCCATATTCCCCACGGGCAAAAAGGGCTTGTCGAGAGCCTGCAATAAGGCCGTGAATATCTGCGTCGCCGCGAGAAATATTATCCCGATTGCGGAGATCGCAAGCAGGCGCGAGGCGGCGGCAAGTTCAAACGCGCTGAAATTCGGATACAAAACGCTCATTATCTCGGAGGACAACGCGGCAAACAAAATCGCCGCCGGAACGCCGATAAACAACGCTACCTTGATCGCAAAATTGCTTTTGGCGAGAATTTCGCGTATGTTTCCGCGCGTCTTTTGACGGCTGACGACGGGGATTATGACCACGGCAAGCGCGATCGTCATAACGACGGGAAGATTTATAAGAGAACTGACCGGCCCGGTCAAAATTCCGTATAGAGAGGTCGAAACGTTTAAGGCAAGCCCCGTTTTGTTCAATATGTTGACGACCAAAAAACTATCGGCGAATTGCGTCAAGGGCATAAGCACGCCGCCTACCGTTATGGGAATCGAATATTTCGCCACCTTTTTAAAAACGCTCCGCATTTCTTTGAACCCGGAGGCGGGAATAAGCCGTCCGCCGCGGCGGCGGAACAGAACGCAGAGATAGACCGCGGCGAGAAGTTCGGATACGACCACGCCCAAAACCGCGCCCGCCGCGCCGTACAATACGCCTTTTTTGATCAATACGGAGGCAAAAATAAGCCCCGCCGTTAGTTTTACGATTTGCTCTATGATCTGCGACGCCGCCGTGGGCATCATATCCAGATTTCCTTGAAAATATCCGCGGAAAACGGAGGTTATCCCGACGAAAAAAATCGCGGGCGCTATGACGATATAGCCGAAAGCGACGTCGGGATTCCCCTGAACCGCCGCGAGCGGACGCGCGAAAAAAATCAAAACGGCGGCGAAAAAAAGACCCGTCAAGCCGACGAAACCCATCGAACCCCCGACTATGCGTCCGGTTTGTCCGCCGCCGAGAGCCTTTTCCTCCGCGACTAACTTCGACAGCCCCGCGGGCAGCCCCCCCGCCGACGAAGTCAAAAAAAGCGCGTAAACCGAAAAAATGAGTTGGTATACGCCGATCGCCTCCGCGCCGACGATGTTCGTCAGCGGAATCCGGTAGAGCGCGCCTATTACCTTGGTTATAAAACCCGCGAGAGCCAAAATCGACGCGCTTTTAAAAAAATCCCGTTGTTTCATACGCAAAAAAATCCTCCGCTTCCGGACGGCGTTTCGCGCGGGATTTAAAACGCCGTAAACGCCGCATTTATATCCGCGCGGATACCGCCCGATTTTTATGTAACGAAAGATTTTTTTTGAATTCCGTTTGAATATTTAATTTGATTTTTTTTAGAACCGCGTATGAATTTCTATAATTCCGACGAATCTATACCGCGGAATTTTTTTTCAAAACCGCGCCGTTTTTGCGCCGTGTCCTAAATTCTAAAAAACGCCCCGATCTTAACGCCGTTTACGCCTGGCAGCCCAAAAAAGCCGCCGCCGCCGTACAAAGTTTCAAATCCGATTCGTCGAATTCGCTTTTATACGAGATCATCACCACCGCGCCCAAAACGTCTCCGCGCGACAAAATCGGCGCGACGATCTGCCCTTTCACGTCTTCGATTTTCTCGCCCGCGACGGAAAATATGCCGCTCCCCGAAAAAATCAAAGCGCGTCTGACGTCGATCTCACGCTCGAAAAGCGGAGTAACCGCCTTGCCCGCATACACCGACTTTTTTTCGCCCGCCGCCGCGACGACGGTATCTTTGTCGCACACGATAACGGTGTTTCCCGTCGTTTCCGAAAGAATTCCGCAGTATTCATCCGAAAAACTCTTGATGGTCTTGACGGGAGAATACTTTTTAAAAACCAATTCGTTTTGGTTTTCCAAAAAAATTTCCAATTCCTCGCCGTCGCGTAAACGCATTGTCCTCCTGATCTCTTTCGGTATGACGACTCTGCCGAGTTCGTCGATACGCCTTACAATACCCGTAGTTCTCATTTCGTTTCTCTCCTTAATTTTTTTTATTTTTATGTAATGGGTTTTAGGGTTTCGTTTTGAACGCCGCAACCGTTAAAGTTTTCTTGCGGACGCTTTGAATGCCTCAACCGTTAGGTTTTTCTTGCGGTCGCTTTGAGGCTTATGACCGTTAGGTTTTTCTTGCGGTCGTTTTGAACGCCGCAACCGTTAGGTTTTTCTTGCGGACGCTTTAAAGTTTATGACCGTTAGGTTTTTAACCTTCCGTTTTGTAATTAGTATCTTATAAAGAATTTCCTTTTATTCACAAAAACGATATCTTTATTTTTCTTTTGCCTTTTTTATTCTCCGTCCGCGATCTATATATTTTAGTATAATTCTCAATTCGTAATACTATATATTTAATTATAAACCATTAATTCTCAATTTGCAACTCATTCGACGTTCATTATGCAAAAAATGATATCTTTATTTTTTGTTTATGTGTATAATGATACAAATAAACGACAGGAGCGAAGAAACGCGCCGATAATTCCTATTTTTTTTAGAAGTTGCGCGCGTAAATTAAAAAGAGTATAAAAAGCCGTATTAAAAAGGCTTTGATCTCGCTTTAATTTATGTCCGCCGGTTCTTTAAGCGAAAAAAACGCGTCGGACGCGTTCCGAAAAATACCGTATGTGGGCTGTAATGTTAAATATGCTTATAGACCTTATGACAAAGGATAAGCTGACGACCCGCTATTTCTCCGAAAAATACGAGAAATCGCCGCGCACAATTATGCGCTATATCGAAAAAATGAAAGACGCGAAAATCCCGTTGGAGTCCGCGCGCGGCAGGAACGGGGGGTTTTTCTTGACGAACAACATACGCCTGAACACGATATTTTTTACGGAAAACGAAATCGACGACATAATCGGCTCGGTTTCACTCTGCCTGCCCGCAAAAAAAGCCGTCGTCATAATCGACAAATTGGAATTGCTGAAAAAAAACGGAGGACGCGGAAGCGGAAACGGAAAAAGCGAAAAAGAATAAAATCACGCGGCATTAATGAAAGCGCGCATATAAATAACGGGGGTTTTTAATTGACTTTCGCTCCGTCTTAATGTATAATATAATGGTTAAACTTTTGAATCAAACGCGCGTTTGGTTCAAAACCGCATATTATGCGGCGGTAAAACGTTTGCATTTTGCCGGGTTTACCGCTATGACGGCTTCGACGCGGATATTCATTCGTTATACGGTTTAATATAGGCGTTCATTGAACGGATTAATCCGGATATTCTTTATGCGGTAATATATATCTTTATTGTACCGATTAATACGGACGTTCAATAAACGGTTTAATTCAAAATATTAATTAGGCGGTGTTATTCTCTTTATGGATTATAAACAAACTTTTCTCGAATGGCTGAACTCTCCCCTTCCCGACGGGCTTCACGGCGAACTCACGGGAATTCAAAACGACGACGCGGCGATACGCGACCGTTTTTCGGGCGATCTCGAATTCCGCACGGCGGGTATGCGCGGAGTTTTGGGCGCGGGAACACTGCGAATGAACCGCATAACCGTCAACCGCGCCACAAAAGGACTCGCGGACTATATCTCCTCTCTCGGGGAAAACGCGAAAAAAAGCGGCGTCGTCATCGCCTATGACACAAGACGGTATTCCTTTGAATTCGCGCTGTCGGCGGCGGAGGTCCTGTCAAAAAACGGGATCAAAGCGTTTTTGTTCGAGGACGTGCGCCCCGTGCCTATGGGGTCTTTCGCGATCAGATATCTCAAAGCCGCCGCGGGAATCATCATCACCGCCAGCCACAATCCGAAAGAATATAACGGCTATAAAGTCTACGGCGCGGACGGCGCGCAAATGGGAATCGAAGCGACGGAAAAAGTCGTCGAATATATAAACGCCGCGGGATATTTTCCCGAAAACGACGTAAAAAAAGACGGTTCTATACCGCGCTTGAACGATATAAATGCGACGGGAAAAGACGGCTCTATACCGTGTTTAAACAATACAAATACAATAAAAAAAGACGGCTCTATACCGCCTCTTAGCGGCATAACCGCCGCCGATATAAAGGGCAAGGACGGAATGCTTCTCGACGAAAATATCACGGTCATAGGCGGCGGCGTCGACGAGGCTTATTATGCCGAAATTTCAAAACTCGCCCTCTCCGCGGACGCGGTAAAGGCGGTCGGACGCGGCTTAAAACTCGTCTATACCCCCTTGCACGGTTCGGGATATATACCCGTTACGACGGCGCTAAAAAGAGCGGGCATAAACGCCGAAGTCGTCGAAGAACAAAAAAATCCGGACTTCGACTTTTCGACCGTCTCCGTTCCGAACCCCGAACAGCCCGACGCGCTCCGCCTCGGAATCGCTCTGGCAAAAAAAATCGGCGCGGACGTCGTCCTCGGAACGGATCCGGACTGCGACAGAATGGGCGCGGCGGTGCGGACGGACGACGGATATGAACTTTTGACGGGAAACCAAATCGGCGCGCTCCTGCTCGACTATATTCTGGCGCGTAAAACGGAGGCGAAAACCCTACCGAAAAATGCCGCCGCCGTCAAAACTATCGTTACGACGGAACTCGCCGCGAAAATCGCAAGGGCATACGGCGCGGATATAACCGACGTTTTGACGGGCTTTAAATTTATCGGCGAAAAGATCAAAGAATGGGAGCAAAACGGCGAAAAAACGTTTATCTTCGGCTATGAGGAAAGTTACGGCTACCTCGCCGGAACTCACGCGCGCGACAAAGACGCGGTGGTCGCGGCGATGCTCTTTTCGGAAATGCTCTGCTATTATCAATACACGGGAACAAGCGTCTTTAAACGCTTGAACGACCTATACGCGCGCTTCGGATTTTTCGTCGAAAAAAGCCTGTCGATAGCGTACGCGGGCGCGGACGCGATGAGCAAAATGTCCGCGACGATGAAAACGCTGAGAGCGAAAAAAATCTTCTCTTTCGGCGGCGCGGACGTCGACTTTATCGACGACTATATCCCCCGCGAAAGACTGCTTAAAAACGGAGAAAAACGCGGTATAGATCTGCCTCAAACGGACGTTTTATACTACGGACTGAAAGGAGGCGGCTTCGTGTGCGTAAGACCGAGCGGAACCGAACCGAAACTGAAAATCTACGTGTCCGTTTCGGGAGAAAATAAAGCGGACGCGGCGAAGTTTGCGGACGGACTGTTGAATTCGGCGGCGGCGGAATTGTAAGTTTTTTTGAGGGCGTAAATTAAGCGCGCTAAACGGTTTTAAATGCGAAAAAATACGAAGACGGATCGTTCTTAACGCGTAAATAAAATAAAAAAAAGGTAAATAATTTACCTCTTTGAATGCGGGTCGGAACGTTTGAATTAAAACGCCGGCAATAAACAATCAAATGAACGATTGAGTTCGCTACCTTGTTAATATTATATGTTGCATTACAAAAAAAGTCAATAGTTTTTGGTGGAAAAGTTTGAAGAATATGAAAAAAATTCTCTCGTTTTGGAACCTTTTTTTGAACGGAAAAGCGTTCGCGCTTATAACTCTCGCGGTTTGTTTGACGACGGTTGTCCTCGTCTTTTTGAGGGTTGCGAATTGGAGCGTCTATTACGCCCTATATGAAAAAACGGGCGGCGGCTCTTTCCCGAACAACGTTAGCGGACTGAATTTTTTCGCCTATTTTACGGAAATTACGACCGCCGTTTTTACGTTCTTTTTGACCTTGCGCGCCGTGTCTATTCTGTTCCCGAAATCATTCGGGCTTGACGGAAACGCGGAAAATAAAAACGGAAATATCGAAAATAATACGGAAAACTCCGCGGAATTTAAAACACAAAACGGCATTAATGAAAATTCGGAAAGCGGAATAGAAAGCGTCGCGGAATTAAAAATGCAAAGCGGAATTAAAAAAAACTCCGCCGAAAATCAAAGCGAAACGGAAATACAATATCAAACGGAAATTCAAAACGGAAATTCCGGAAACAAAGCGCGCCGCGGTCTAATCACCGCCGCGTCGAAAATCAAAAATCTGATTGAAAATCCCGATATAAACTGCGCGCTCGCAACCTATGCCGCCGTCGGCTTTGTCGTCGTTTCCGCCGGGGAGGCTGGCGGCTTTATGACGCGCTACGCGGACACGCTTTTCGTTTTGAACGCGGGGAATATTTGGATGCACTTCGTCGTCTTTCCGTTCTTTATCCTCGCTATCCTTCCTCGAAAAAGCGCAAAAAAAGCCGACCTCAAAAAACTGCCCTTTTATCTCGCCTTTCCGCTCGCGTATTTTACTTTTTCGATGATCAGAGGGATCGTAACCGGCTGGTATCCCTATCCTTTTTTGAACCCCGCGGCTCTGCACGGACTTTTATTCCCCGGAGAGGCTTTCAACCCTATCCGCGCCGCGCTGTCCGTAACCGCCGCCGCGCTGTTTCTCGCCGCGTTTATATATTTCACGGGCTTGGCGGTGATAAAATTTAAGAATAAAAACTTAGCCGGATAACTATAAAAACGGAAGGTTAAGCACAATTCCGAACGCTAAACGCTAAACGTTAAACGCCGAATAAAAAATCATAAACATCATAATTCTAAATACAAAATACAAAATACAAAATGCAAAACGCAAAACGCAAAATGCAAAACAAAGAAATTTAAATTCTAAATACAAAATACAAAAATAAAAAATGGAAAATCTAACATCGGGAGAACAAAAAATGGAATACGATTTCGCCGCCTCCGAACAAAAATGGCAGGCGGTTTTTGAAAAAGAAAAGGTCAACGAAGCGGTCGACTTTGACACGCGTCCAAAATTTTACGGGCTGATCGAATTCCCGTACCCGTCGGGGAGCGGTCTGCACGTCGGTCATCTGCGCGCCTTTACGTCCATCGAAATCATCGCCCGGAAACGCCGCCTCGAAGGCTATAACGTCCTGTTTCCGATAGGCTTCGACGCTTTCGGACTGCCCACGGAAAACTACGCTATGCAGACGGGAAAACACCCCCGAAAGGTTACGGACGACAATATCGCGACGTTCACGCGTCAATTAAAGGCGTTCGGCTTTTCGTTCGACTATTCGCGCGCCGTGGATACGACGGACAAAAATTATTATAAGTGGACGCAGTGGATTTTTATTCAACTTTTCAAAAAAGGTTTGGCGTATAAGAGCAAAGCGTACGTCAATTACTGCGAAAAATGCAAGGTCATTCTCGCGAACGAAGAATCACAGGGCAGCGTATGCGACCGCTGCGGCTCGGAAGTCGTCCAAAAAGAAAAAAACGTATGGTTTTTGAAGATCAGAGATTACGCCGAAAAACTCCTCGACGGACTGGACGAAGTGGACTTCTTGCCGCGTATCAAAACCGAACAGCGAAATTGGATCGGACGTTCGGAGGGCGCGGAAATCGATTTTCCGCTATTCGGCGCCGCCGATAAGGACGCGAAACTCAAAGTCTTTACGACGCGCGCGGACACGCTCTACGGCGTTACTTTTATGGTCATAGCCCCCGAACATCCCCTCATTTCGGAAAACGCCGCCCTCATCAAAAATCTCGCCGAAATCGAAACGTATCAAGCCGAAACCAAAAAGAAAAACGACTTTGACCGCACACGCGTCAATAAGGACAAAACGGGCGTGAAAATCGACGGCATCTCCGCCGTCAACCCCGTCACAAAAAAACAAATCCCGATCTTTATCGCCGATTACGTAACCCTCGACTACGGCACGGGCGCGGTTATGGCCGTTCCCGCGCACGACGGACGCGACTACGAATTCGCTAAAAAATTCGGTATGCCGATCGTCGAAGTCATCGCGGGCGGCGACGTCGAAAAACAAGCCTATACGGACATTGCGGGCGGCATTTTGATCAATTCGGGCATATTGGACGGGCTGACCGTCAAAGACGCGCTCAAAAAAATCACGGCGTATCTCTCCGAAAACGGAATCGGAAAAAAGAAAGTAAACTACAATATGAAAGACTGGGCGTTCAACCGCCAACGCTATTGGGGCGAGCCTATCCCGATCGTATACTGCGAAAAATGCGGAACCGTAACCGTCCCCGAAAACGAACTCCCCCTCGAACTGCCGCCCCTCGAAAGTTACCGCCAAACCGAAAGCGGCGAATCGCCCCTCGCGAACGTTCCCGAATTCGTCAACTGCAAATGCCCCGCGTGCGGCGGCAAGGCGGTGAGAGAAACGGATACGATGCCGCAATGGGCGGGTTCGTCTTGGTATTTTTTGCGGTATATAGATCCCAAAAACGACCGCGCTTTGGCGGACAAAAAAAAGTTGGAATATTTCGGACCGGTAGACTGGTATAACGGCGGTATGGAACACGTTACGCGCCACCTCATCTATTCGCGCTTTTGGAACCGCTTCCTCTACGACATCGGCGCGGTGCCGTTCAAAGAACCCTACAAAAAACGCACGGCGCAAGGACTTGTCCTCGGCGAAAACGGAATCAAAATGTCAAAATCACTCGGGAACGTCGTCAGCCCCGACGCGCTGATAAAAGAAGTCGGCGCGGACGTACTCAGACTGTATATAATGTTTATGGGCGACTACGAAAGCCCCGTCCCCTGGTCGAACGCGAGCATAAACGGATGCAGACGGTTTTTGGACAGAGTTTTCAACCTCATATCCATAGCGGACAAAAACGAAGGGTACTCCGAAAAACATACCGTTATGACCAACCGCTTGATAAAAAAGGTTTCGGAAGACGTCGAAGCGATGAAATTTAATACGGCGATCGCCGCGATGATGGCGTATCTGAACGACGTTACCGCAGACGGTTATATCTCTAAGGGCGAGTTAAAAACTCTCCTGCTGCTGCTCTATCCCTTTACGCCGCATATCGCGGAGGAGATGAATGAAATTTTGGGATATAAAACGCCGCTGTTTAAGTCGGCGTATCCCGCGTTCGACCCGTCAAGGCTGGAAGACGACGAAATCGAAATCCCCGTCCAAATCAACGGGAAATTAAAAGGAACGGTGAGAACGCAAAAAGACGCGGACGCGGCGGCGGTCAAGGCGGCGGTTTTAAAAGACGCGGCTCTCGCGGCGTTGCTTGTCAACGTAAAAAAAGAAATCTACGTCCCCAAAAAAATAATAAATTTTATAGTATAAACGGCATTGAAAAAATAAATAAAATTAAAAATCCGCCGCGCGGAAATATTAAATGTTACACCGTAAAAACGCGCTTCTATACCGCGGATAAATCATTAAAAATCCGCTTTAAGCCTTCAAAAAATACCGTCCCAAAAACCTATTTTAAGCAATTCAAAAAATACCAAGGAGTTACAGTAATATGGACAAACCGACTCTCGCAAAAAAAGTCTATGAAACCGCGCATATCACGGGGCAATTTACCCTCCGTTCGGGGCTTGTTTCAAACGAATATTTCGACAAATACCTGTTCGAGTCCGACCCCGTCATTTTGGCGGAAATCGCCGAACAAATGAAAAGCTCTATACCGCAAAATTCCGAAGTTTTGGCGGGGCTGGAAACGGGCGGCATTCCCGTCGCGACGGTTCTGTCGCAACTGACGAAAATCCCGGCGGCGTTCGTCCGCAAAAAAGCGAAAGAATACGGGACTTGCAAACTCGCCGAAGGCGCGGAACTAAGCGGCAAAAACGTCTTGGTCATCGAAGACGTCGTTACGACGGGCGGTCAAATCATCGAAAGCGTCAAAGAACTGAGAAAACGCGGCGCGCGCGTCGAATCCGTCCTCTGCGTGATCCTCAGAAATACCGACGCGTACGAGATTATGAAAAAAGAAGGGCTGAATTTAATACCGCTTTTCACTATGAAAAAAGCGGACGGCATAAGTTATTTGGAATAAAAAATTTTATTTTTTTTATGCGGAGGGGAACTTTTTGAAAAAAGTTCCCCTCCGCGCCTCCTTTCAAAAACTTTTAGTAATTTTGTGATACCGCGATCTTTGACGCGCGGTTAATGCGCCGCCCCTACAAACTCCTCTTAACGTCCCCCTCCGCGGAATAGTGTACGGATAGGACGGCAAATTAAAAAAACGGCGGTATAGTACCGTCGTTTTTTATGCAAAATAAGGCATTTAAATCTGACGCACTGACCGCCGACCGCTAACCGCTAAATATGCCGCCGGCTCTCGTTTTCTCAACGCGCATTCTTCTTCCTCATATATTTCCGATACAAATCGGGGCGGTTTTTGCGCGTTATTTTCAACTGTTCATCATGGCGGAATTTGATAATTTCCTTATGGTTTCCGTTCAAGAGAACCTCGGGAACCGTCCTGTCCAAAAAGGTTTGAGGGCGCGTATATTGGGGATATTCCAAAAGTCCGTCCGAAAAAGATTCCTCGTCGAGTGATTCTATACTCCCCAAAACGCCCGGAATATATCTCGCGGCGGCGTTGATCAAAATGAGCGCGGGCAACTCCCCTCCCGTCAAAATATAGTCGCCGACGGAGATTTCAAGGTCGATATCGAGATCTATGACGCGCTGATCGACGCCCTCGTAACTCCCGCAAAGCAGCAAAAGCCTGTCGCGTTCCGCAAACTCCCGAACCGTATCCTGACGTAAAACGCTCCCGCGCGGCGACATATAAACTCTCAAACATTCGTGATTCGGATCGACGGAGGCGATCGCGTCGTGAATGGGCTGCGCGGTCATAACCATACCCGCGCCGCCGCCGAAGGGCGCGTCGTCGCATTTTTTATGCTTGTTCGCCGAATATGCCCGGATGTCGTGGACGCGCACCTCGAAAAGCCCGGCTTCCAAAGCCTTTCCGATTATGCCGCTTTTCAACACCTCGAACTGCTCGGCAAATATCGTCAAAACGTCTATTTCCATAATTTTTTTCCCGTTTTTTTATTCCGCCGTCAAAATTTCCGAATTACTAATACCGAATAGCAAATACCGAACGGTAAGTATTAAATTATAAGTATTTAATTGAAAATGCCGGATTGCAAGTATTGAATTACAAGCGCCGGATTGCAAATGCCGAATCGTCAAATGTCAAATACCGATATTAAATACCGAATAGCAAATTTCAATCGTCAAATGCCGAATGCGTGATAAGCAATTCTAAATCCCGAATTACAAAATGTTCAATCCCGAATACCAAAAAATAAATTTCAAACGCCGTATTATCAAAACATTCAATACATTCAATGCCGAACGTCGATATCAAATTCCAAATTACGAAACGCCGGATATCAAACGCCAAATACTAAATATTAAACATCGAATACCACAAAAAACTTTTCCGCGCAGAAAATTTTCAATTCTTAAAAGACGTAATTCGCTATACTTTATCACTGTTTTTTTTCGTTTATAACCGCGGTTTCGCCGAACCGCTTTTCGTCCAAAACGATGATCTTATTGTCCGTGTCGACCCTCGTCAAAAGGTTTTCAAGCGCGGGAAACATAATCTCGCTCTCGCCGCCGTCGACGACATAGACGTCCGCCGCGCCGTTTTGCAAAACGGCGGTCAAGCCGCCGATACGCCTCTCGCCGACGTAGACGCCGCAGCCGATAAGGTCGCTGATATAGTGAAAACCGTCGGGCAGTTTCAGCCTCTGCGCCCTTTCGATTTGAACGGATTTGTTTCGGAAACTTTCGGCGGCGGTCATTGCGTCCACACCGCGGAGTTTCAAAATAACGTAGCCGCCCGCGATCTTGGCGTACTCCACGGGAAACGCCTTTCCGTCGATAAAAACACTCTTTAACTTGACAAAAATAGTCTTGTCAAATGTGTCGGGCAAAACTTTTAACTCGCCCTTTACGCCGTGCGGCTTGGCGATTTTTGCAATCGTAACTTTCATAATTTTATACCTTTTTAAGAACTTTTTTGCATTAACAAAAAGGGCTTTATCACCCTTTTATGTTTACAAAAAAAATAATTTTTCGCGGTTCTATACCGCGTTTTTATATCGGATTTCACGGCATTTTCAGCGGTTCTATACCGCGTTTTATGACATAAATTTTATGCCGAATTCGCGTTATAGTATACCGCCGTTTTCGTGTCGGATTTCACGACATTTTCAGCGGTTCTATACCGCGTTTTATGACATAAATTTTATGCTGAATTGTTATAGTATATCACCGTTTTCGTGTCGGATTTCACGGCATTTTCAGCGGTTCTATACCGCGTTTTTCGCATTGATATTCCGCTATAAAAAATCAGTCCTCAACGCCGTCAAAGGTGTCCGCGGCTTCGTCAACCTCGCCGCCCTTACCTCTTTCCTTTATGATGATATTGCATCTGATGTGCTGTTTCGCGGCGGCGGCTTTTACGATCGTCCTCAATGCCTTTGCGATTCTGCCTTGTTTCCCGATGACCTTTCCGACCTCATCCTTATCCATATAGATTTCGATGTCGGTGAATCCGCCCTTGTCGACTTCTTTTATATCGACGTCGTCGGTGTCCGCCAATTCCTTGACCAAAAATTTTATTAAATCCTGCATTTTTATTCGCTCCTAATTTTTATCGGCAAGACCGATTAGTATCGCCGTTTTTCGGCTTTTGTTTTGCTGTCTTGTACTTTATTCCGCCGTTATTCCGGCTTCGCTTCGGCTTTTTCGGCTTTCGCGGTATCTCTCTCGATCAATCCCGCGTCCTTAAAAAGTCTTCTGACCGTATCCGTGGGCTGCGCGCCGCATTTGAGCCATTTTTCCGCGACGGCGTTATCGACGACGACAAGCGACGGATCTTTCGTCGGGTCATAATACCCTATCTGCTCGATGTATTGTCCGTCGCGCGCTTTTCTGCTGTCGGTCGCGACGATACGGTAGAAGGGGGCTTTTTTCGCGCCCATTCTGGTCAATCTGATTTTTACTGCCATTTTTTGTTTCCTCCGAAATTAAATAGTTTTTTATATATAATTAAATTGTACTCGTTTTTATACGGCGCGTACATTTTAAACCGCGTTGTACAAGGTATTCAAACGCGGGATTTAAAACGGCATTTTCATAAATTTCTTGCCGCCTTTGCCGCCGCCCATCTGCTTCATCATATTTTTCATCGCCTCGAACTGTTTCAGCAATTTGTTTACGTCCTGTATGCTCGTTCCGCTCCCCGCCGCGATCCGCTTCTTTTGAGAACCCTTTATAATGTCGGGCATAGACCGCTCTTTTTTTGTCATCGAGAGGATAATCGCCTTGGTTACCGCGAGTTGCTTTTCGCTGACGCTCTCGTCGAAATCCTTGATCTGCGCGCCCGCGGGCAGCATCGACAAAATGTCTTTCATACTCCCCATTTTTTTTAAGGAATTGAGTTGTAAAAGATAGTCGTTAAAGTCAAAACTGCGCTCCTTAATCTTTTTTTCCAGCCGTTTTGTCTCCTCCTCCGTAAAAGCCTGCTCCGCCTTTTCGATCAAAGAAAGGACGTCGCCCATACCGAGAATCCTAGACGCCATTCTGTCGGGATAAAAAGGCTCTATATCGCCCATTTTTTCGCCGATTCCCGTGAATTTTATAGGCTTTCCCGTAACGGCGCGAATGGAAAGAGCCGCGCCGCCCCTCGTATCGCCGTCTAATTTGGTCAAAATCACGCCCGAAACGTCTAATTGTCTGTTGAAACTGTCCGAAACGCCCACCGCGTCCTGCCCCGTCATACTGTCCACGACGAGAAGAATTTCCGTCGGATTGACCGCTTTTTTGACGTCTTTTAATTCGCCCATCAAGGCTTCGTCGATATGCAGCCGCCCCGCGGTGTCCAAAATTACGATGTCAATCCCCTTCGATCCGGCGTGCTTGACCGCCTCGGACGCGATCCGTACGGGCGCGGTCTGCCCCAACGTAAAAACCTCCGCGCCCGCTTTTTCGCCGACGATTTGGAGTTGTTTTATCGCGGCGGGGCGGTAGATATCGCAAGCGGCGAGCAAAACGCTCTTTCCTTGTTTTTTGAGCATCGCCGCAAGTTTTCCGCACATCGTCGTCTTGCCCGCGCCTTGAAGTCCGCACATCATATAGACCGTGGGGGGCTTGTCTCCGATAGCGAGTTTGACGCCTTTCGCGCCCATAAGTTCGACCAATTCGTCGTTTACGATCTTTATAATCTGCTGGGAGGGGGTAAGACTTTTTAAAATATCCTCTCCGACGGCTTTTTCCGTCGTTCTGTTTATGAAATCCTTGACAACGTTAAAATTGACGTCGGCTTCGAGCAGGGCGATACGCACCTCGCGCATAACCTGCTTGATCTCCAATTCGGTCAGTTTGCCCTTGTTTTTCATTTTGGAAAATATGTGATTGAGCCTTTCGCTCAATCCTTCAAAAAGAGCCATTTTAGGATTCCTCCTTTTTTCGGGTATTCGGGAACGAACGCTTTTCCGTCCGTTTTTTGTGTTTAAACCTTTAAGTTTTTGAAAAAGGGTACGTGAAAAATACTTTTTTCAAAAAGTTTTCCCACGCATTCTTTCAATAAAATCCTTTTTAATAAAGAATTTCCTCTATCTCTTTTTTTATTTCGCCGCCGTATTTCGCCAAAATTTTTGAGATTTCCGCGCGTTTTTCATCGAATTTCAGCGCGGTTTCTATGCGGAAAAGTTCCCTCTCTCCGCGCCTTATCGCGTCGCGGACGGCTTGCGGAGAAATTCCGCTCATCTCCCCCATCTCGCGTAACGACACGTCGCAATCGTAATACAACCTTATAAATTCCCTTTGCCTGGCGGTCAAAAGTCCGCCGTAAAGTTCGTTCAACGCGCCTATTTCCAAATTTTTTTCGTAAGCCATAACTCTCCGATCGCCCTATCCGCGGCAAAATATCTATAAATCGCTATAATAAAACGTTAAAATAATGCCGTATGTCCGCGAATAATCATAACTAAAACCTCTAAATAACTCCGTATATACGCGGATAATCATAATAAAAACGCCTAAATAACGCCTATTATACGTGAATAATCATAATAAAAACGTCTAAATAACGCCTATTATACGTGAATAATCACAACTAAAACGCTTAAAAAAATACTGTAAAGGCGATAACCTTTACAGTATTATAAAACATATAAACTAATTTGTCAAACGATTTTTAAGCATAATTAAAATTTTACGCGGCAAGCGTATAAAAAAATATTTATGCAAGGCTTCTTAAAAGCGGTTTTTGCCGCGGAAAAACTTTTACGCTTGCACAAGAATTCCCGTTATCGAAATTTGATATCTCTCTTCCGCGGCGAAATCTCTGGTCGCGTTTTCCGCTATATACACGGTCTCTGCCGACGGCGAACCGCCGCCTTTGACGAATCCTACCACCGCGCTTTCCTCCGTATCGTTATAAGAACCGTACCAATGAAGAGTGCCGCCCAAAAGAATGAGTTTGCCCGTGTTTCGCAAAGAAAACCTACTCACATCGTTGAATCTCTTTCCGCCGGGAACATCGCTGAAAAAGGCGTTGCCGTAGATATAGTCCGTCGTTCCGTACTTCACCTTAATTCCGATAACGGAGAAGTTTGCGCTCCCCGAGAAACTTGATTCGCAGTAAAGAGACGCGGTGAACGACGAGGTTGCTATTTCGGGAACCGCGGCGGCGTCGGCGTCCGTCGCGCCCAACCGAACGCAAATTCCCGTAATTGATATTTTCGTTGATTCGTCACCCGTGAAAT
Source organism: Clostridiales bacterium (assembly GCA_031276195.1). Classification (GTDB taxonomy): domain Bacteria; phylum Bacillota; class Clostridia; order Christensenellales; family JAISNN01; genus JAISNN01. Next base: position 14,817 of record JAISNN010000030.1, on the reverse strand, counting down.
CTTTGGTCGGATTTTCCACCATATATGAGATATTTGGGGAATCCCAACCGCCGTCTTTATTAAATCCGGCGATTCCGGATTCGTCGAAGTCGCCTCTCGACCCATGCCAAAGCATAGTTCCGCCGAACAGAATATTGCGCGAACTGTTTTTTAGATGAACCTCCGCGACGTCGTTAAAGCGCGAACTCCCGGGGTTTCCGGTATGAAAAGCGTTGCCCATAACATAATAATTACCGTTATACTTCGCCTTTATTCCTATAACGCTGAAATTCAGTTTCCCGCGGAAAGCGCTTTCGCAGTAGATATCGGCGGTAAAAGCAGTTTCGACAATTTCGGGAGCGTTGGAGAACGACGGAACGGTTTCGACAAGTTCGACGCAAATATCCGTAAACGACATAGATGTTTCCTCGTTGGCGGCAAAGTCTTCGTCCGTATCGTCCGGTATATAACACGCTTCGTTTTTGTTAAATCCGTCGAATTTATTCCATACCGCCGTTCCCGCTTCGGCTGATTCGTCAACCGTTCCCCACCAGTGAAGGGTTCCTCCCATCAAAATTTTGCGGTTTGAGTTTTTGAGGTATAGCTGATCCACGTCGTTGTATCGGGAACCTCCCAAGTTCCCTCTGTAATACGCGTTGCCGTAAACATAGTATGCTCCGCCGTATTTGACCTTTATGCCCGTAACCGAAAATGTGGCGAGCCCTACGTTAGAGTTTTCACACCATACGTACGCGCTAAAACTCGTCGTTATGATTTCCGCATCGCTTGCCGCGGGAGCGGAGATCGGATCAAGCTTTTTGTAAAAATCGTCGGGAAAATTTATTTTTCCGCTTTCGGGCGAGTTGTCAAATTTTCCGGTCGAAGAATATTCCAAATGAGGCAAATAACTGTCGTCCCGCGCGCAAACCACCGTTTCCCATCCGAGAAGAATTTGCCTGTCAGGGCTTGTCGTGATTATAAAATATACGTCGCTGACCGCGTAAAGAACATAACGATACCAGCCGGCGGGATCGCCGCGTCCTAATTCAAAAGAAAGCGTCTCCTGTTTGGCGTAAGATTGCACCTTGGAAACCGAAGTTTCGGTGGATTTCCCGATCGTTTTGGATTTCTCATCAGAAAACGTACGACTGATTGAAATCTTCGCCGAAAAGTCTCCGACGGGAAACTCTTTTCTGTAACCGGCTTCAAGACTTTTGGTTTCGCTTTCAGAATCGGATACCGTAACGCTTTCGGAAACGCCCTTGGTCAAAGATTCGGCAACGGTCCTTTCCGTGATGTCTGTACGCGATAAGGTTAAGACGCCCATACCGGGATAGTGCAGAGGATCGAACAACGTGGAAACAAGCATATTTTTTATATAGCCCGCGTCGATTAAATAATAATTTTTTCCGTCCTCCGTTTTAGACGCTATAACTTTTGGAGATAACGGTGAAGAGGATGCGGCGACGGGTTCGGCTTTCAACGCCGCCGCGGCGGAAATACTATCGTCTTTTCCCTTAGGCTGACAGCCGCCCAAAAAGACCGCCGTAATAACGATCAAGCAAAGAAGCGAGAACATAATGCGATTGTTTTTCATTTTTTTAAACTCCTTATATATTTTTTAATACCTTATCGTTTTTTTAGACGACGACCGTCTCAAATGTTGTTAAAAATCACACGGCAGAGATGTTAAAAAAAATAAAAGTTACCTTGATCGCACGTAAATCCTCCTTTTTTTTGAATTTGCCGTTTTTTAGGCAAACGACAGCCCGTTTCGCGGACGAATCATAAAACGCCGTTACCGGTTCGTAAATTTATTGGTCCATTATTAGTGTACCATAGTATTTTTATATTGTCAATAGTTTTGTTTATAATGTATACGTAAAATTGACTCAACGGGCTTATTTCAAAAAAAATCCGCACCCTCGCGGCTGCGGTCGGAAAAAAGCCTATTATATTCGGTTTATGAGGAAAGCAAAAATGCTCAGTGAAAATATAAAGAAATTTCGTTTGGCAATAAATCTAAGTCAGGTTCAATTCGCCGAAAAATTAGACGTAACCAAACAATGCGTTTCAAATTGGGAAAACGCGAACGTTCAGCCTTCGGTCGATATGCTCATGCGGATCGCTAAATATCTCGGCGTGAGTACGGACGTTCTTTTGGGACTTGACGACAGAAAATATATAGAAGTTTCCGACCTTTCGCAAGCGCAAATTATGCACATTTGGCAGATTATAAAAGACATAACAAACAAAGATTGAACTTCCGCTCCGTCCGTTTTTAAGAAAACTTTGAATAAACGCGGTTTACATCAAAAAAAATATGCGGACTAAAAACTTTTTTAAAAAAGTTTTTAGTCCGCATTTACATTCATAGCGGTTCACTTTAAAAACTGCCAAATTTACGCATAGTATCACGATAAATTATTTTTTTAAAACGAATTTACGCGTAAAAAGCAATACTATCCCGTTGTTTGTAATAATTTTTTAGTCTTTATTATCGGCGGATCAAGTTTTTTCCGTTACTTTCCCAAGGGTTTTTTCAGAACCGCGAAGACAAACGCGGCAATCCAGCCCAAACCCGTCCAGCCCAACAAAACGTCGATTATAATCGCCAATTTTTTGTTCGGTCCGCCCGTTTTCAAGGCGATGAAAGTCGGCAACAAATATAACGCCAAACCGACGATTATCCCCCCGACCTTTATAATTTCGCCGGTGATGCCGAGTCCGTCCAAATTAGCGAACAAACCCGTTATCGCAAACCAAATTTTATCCATAAAAAATCCCTCCGATCATTTACTCTATATTTTTTTGCCCCGCGACGCTTTGAAATAAATTAATTCCGATCTTTCATACAAGCGGCAAAATATGCGTTTGCCGATGCCGTTATCTCCCGTGAACCGTCAATCCGGTAATATACGGTTAAACTTTTAAATCAAATGTACGTTTAATTAAAATCCGATATCAAACGAAATCAAATTAAACACGGATTCTTAGCCTCCGTTTAGTTTAATCTATACGGATTCTTAAATCTGTATCACAAAATCCAAGCCCAAAACCGACAAAATCTCGTTCAGCGAAGCGATTATGCTGTCGAGAACGGGTACGTTTAAATCCGGTCTCGCTATATACAACGCCGCGAAACAAAGCGCGAGCGCGATAAGCCACGAAAGAAAACGGAAAAATTTACTGCGATCCGAATAGGATATGAATATCAAAATCGCCGCTCCCGCGACAATCGCGTAGCCGTACCAAATCGCGTCCATAAAATACAACAGCGAAGAAACGCCGCCGAACACTATGACGACAAACAACGCCTCGAAAATCGCCGCGAAAACTCCGCCCGACTTTCTTTTTTTGGCGGGTTCTTCATAATAGACGGGAGCCGCCTCCTCCAAAACCTCCGCCGCTTCGGACTCTCCTTCCGACGGTTGATCCAAAAACGCGTCTTTTTGCGCCGCGGGACAACCCGGTCTATGACCGATCGGGATATAAGGATAGGGATAGGGATAGGGGGGGTAGGGCGGCCTCGGATAGTAATATCCGGGAGGGGGGGGCGGATATGCTCCGTAGGGAGGATATCCGTAGGGATAGTAAGGATAGCCGTAAGAGGGACGCGCCGGCGGCATACCCGGATACGGATAGCCGTATGGCGCGGCGGGAGAGCAACCCGCGCCCGTCGAGCGGGTATAACCGTTTATGGTAACGATTTGCCCCCTGTAATCGGGCGCGTTGATATCCCCGTACGCCCGGTTATAAACTGGATTAGAATTGTCCATAATTCCTCCGAAAAAAATGTTTCGCAATGCTTCGCGGCGAACGGCAAAAATTCCGTATACATAAAACGCGCCTTAAAAGCGTCCGCAAAATTAAATCCGATCAAATAAGTAAAGAGAATTACTCATTATCAACATAACCATTATAGCACAATAAAAATAAAAGTCAATAGGTTTTTTAAAAAAAATATCCGAAATTCCAATTTTCTTGTACCTCAAACCGCCCGAACCGTCCGCGTTCCAAATATTTTTTAATGTTTTCTTGTGCGCCGGACGAGTTAAATCCTCCGCATCTTTAACTTTTGTTGATGTTTTATTGCGTTCTAAGCGGTCTGAACCGCATATACTTTGAACATTTTTTTACTTTCATGCGGCTTTTAAACAAAAAAGACGGCAATATTCGGACAAAATTATATTTTTATGCAATTCCGTTTGCCTTTTTCGCCGAATCGGTATATAATAACTATCGGCAGGAATCCTAAGATAAGAATTTATCGTAACAATCGATATATCCTTAATCGTTTCAAGATAAGAGTTTGTCATAATAATCGACCTATCTTTAATTGTTTTAAGATAAGAATTTGTCTTAATTTAACAACTCAAAGATGTTTTAATTATTTAAATGCGGACTTAATCTAAGAAATTCCGAAAGTTTTTTAGACTTTCAAACGGGAAACCTGCAAAAAAACCGTTAATTTTATGGAGGATTATAAAAATGCCATTGGTAACAAGCACGGAAATGTTCAAAAAAGCCTACGCGGGAGGCTATGCGATCGGCGCGTTCAACGTCAACAATATGGAGATCATTCAAGGGATCGTCGACGCGGCAAAAATCGAAAAAGCGCCTCTCATTCTTCAAGCGTCGTCGGGCGCGCGCAAGTACGCGAACCCGATCTACCTCAGAAAACTCGTCGAAGCGGCGGTCGAAGACAGCGGCCTTCCGATCTGTCTGCATCTCGATCACGGCGACAGTTTTGAACTTTGCAAGGATTCTATCGACGGCGGTTTCACGTCGGTTATGATCGACGCGTCGCACCACGCTTTCGAAGAAAATATCAAACTGACCAAGAAAGTCGTCGAATACGCCCACGACAGAGGCGTCGTCGTCGAAGCCGAACTCGGCAGACTCGCGGGAATCGAAGACGCGGTCAACGTTTCCGAAAAGGATTCGGCATACACCGATCCCGGTCAGGTTCAGGAATTCGTCGAAAAAACGGGCGTGGACAGCCTCGCGATCGCAATCGGAACCAGCCACGGCGCGTTCAAGTTTAAAGGCGAGGCGAAACTCCGCTTCGATATATTGGAAGAAGTCGGAAAACGCTTGCCGAATTTCCCGATCGTCCTCCACGGCGCGTCCAGCGTTCCCGAAAAATATGTACGCATCGTCAACGAAAACGGCGGCATGATGGACGGCGCGAAAGGCGTACCCGAAGAAATGCTCCGCCAAGCCGCGTCTATGGCGGTCTGCAAAATCAATATCGACAGCGACCTCAGACTCGCCTTTACCGCAAGCATCAGAAAACATATGCACGACAACCCGTCGCACTTCGATCCGCGCCAATATCTCACCCCCGCGAGAGCCGCAATCACCGAAGTCGTAAGACATAAACTCGTCAACGTTCTCGGCTGCAATAATAAAGCGTAAGAGTTTTCGGGGATTTTGAATTTTGAATTTAAGATATTGTTCCTCCGTCCAACTCTCGGGGCGCGGAACATATGCGAGGGGAAACTTTTTGAAAAAAGTTTTCCCATCGCGTTCCCTTTCAAAACCTTTTAATAATTTACCGCTTAGATAAAGATCTATAATTTACTCTTAGATAAAGACATACTATCGAAAAACTTTCGATAATTTGTCGTTGCAATACATATTAAAGGTTTACTTACGTATAACAAAACATAAAATTTCCAACGGAACGCCATAGAAAATATCATCTAAGGAGAACACTCATTATGACTTGTAACCATTGCGGAAACAACCTCGATCCAAACACAGAGTTCTGCCCGAATTGCGGCGCGCGCAAAGACGCGGTATCCGCCGGGCAAACCCCCTCTCCCGCACCCTATCAAAACGCGGAAGAGCAAAACGGCAAGACAAACAAAAAAGTAAAGAAAAAGCAAAATTCCGTATCGCTTGGAGTGAGCGGCATCGCTTGTGCCGCAATCAGTTTTATTATATTCGGCTGGCTGTCAATCGCCGCGATCATATCGGGCATAGGTGCGATAAAACTCAGCCTTGACGAAAAGAAAGAAAATAATCCGAAAGCGGGTACGGGACTTGTCCTCGGTATTATCTCCGTCGCCGTCGGCATCGTCGCTGCAATACTCTATTTCTATACGCTCGCGACAATAAGAATACGGTAATAAAATTTTGAATTTTTTTGAATTTAAGATAGATATGCGCAATGCGCGGAATAAAACTTTTAATAATTTTTATAAAATAACACATTATTTTTACGTAAAAAACGGCGGTATAGTACCGCCGTTTTTTTATTTTGAATTCCGCCTTGCGGTTGCGTTCAAAACAAAATCCTCTTTAAAAATTCCCCCGTATGGCTTCCGTTCGTTTTCGCGACCTCCTCGGGCGTTCCGGACGCGATCAGCCGTCCGCCCCCTTCGCCGCCCTCCGGTCCTAAGTCGATTATGAAATCGGAGCATTTAATCACGTCGAGATTGTGTTCAATCACGACGACGGTATTCCCGCCTTTTTTGAGCCGTTTCAAAATGCTCAAAAGTTTGTCCACGTCGGCGACGTGCAGCCCCGTCGTCGGTTCGTCGAGAATATACACCGTCTTGCCCGTACCTCTTTTTGCCAACTCCGTCGCCAATTTGACGCGCTGCGCCTCGCCGCCCGATAGCGTCGTCGCGGGCTGCCCTAATTTGACATAACCTAACCCCACGTCGAAAAGCGTCTTTATTTTGGAATATATAGACGGGATATTTTCAAAAAAACCGCAAGCCTCCTCGATCGGCATTTCCAAAACGTCGTAGATATTTTTTCCTTTGTACCTGACCTCTAAGGTTTCCCTGTTATACCGCTTTTCTTTGCACACCTCGCACGGCACGTATATGTCGGGCAAAAAGTGCATTTCGATTTTTATAATTCCGTCGCCGCCGCAATTTTCGCACCGTCCGCCCGGGATATTAAAACTGAATCTCCCCTCTTTGAAACCTCTGACCTTCGCGTCCTGCGTCTCGGAAAACAGTTTCCGGATATTCGTAAAAACCCCCGTGTACGTCGCGGGATTGCTCCGCGGCGTTCTCCCTATGGGGCTTTGGTCGATACATATCACCTTGTCGACCATCTCTATACCGCGGATTTCCTTGAATTTTCCTCTCGTTACCGCCCTCGCGCCGTTGAGGTTTTCGGCGAGATAGGGATACAGAATTTCGTTTATCAAACTGCTCTTTCCGCTCCCCGAAACGCCCGTAACGCACGTCATAAGCCCCAACGGAATTTTTATATCGATATTTTTTAAATTGTTTTGCGACGCGCCGATAATCTCCAAAAATCTGCCGTCGGGTTCGGTTCTTTTTTGATCGAATTGAATTTTTTTCTTGCCCGAAAGATATTGCCCCGTGATCGATTCCCCGCATTTTTCGATCTCCACGGGCGTTCCCGCCGCGACCAGCCTGCCCCCGTTGATCCCCGCGCCCGGTCCGATATCGACGACGTAGTCCGCCGCCCGAACCGTGTCCTCGTCGTGTTCGACGACGATCAGCGTATTTCCCAAATCGCGAAGTTTTTTCAAGGTCAAAAGTAATTTTTCGTTGTCGCGCTGGTGAAGCCCTATGCTCGGCTCGTCCAAAATGTATAAAACTCCCGTCAATCCGCTCCCGATCTGCGTCGCCAGCCGGATCCTCTGCGCCTCGCCGCCCGAAAGTGTCCCCGCGCTCCGCCCCAAAGTCAAATAGTTCAGTCCCACGTTCCTAAGAAAGTTCAGCCGCGCCGAAATTTCCTTCATAATCGGCTCGGAGATTAGCCTTTCGGTCTCGGTAAAACGGATATTTTGAACGAATTCAAAGAGCGCGTCCACGGACATTTCGGTCATTTCAAAGAGATTTATTCCCCCTACCGTAACCGCTAACGCCTCTTTTTTGAGCCTTTTGCCTTCGCAGACGCGGCAAGGTTTTTGGATCATAAGGCTTTCTATTTCGCGCCTTATATAGTCGGAAGTAGTTTCCTTATACCGCCGTTCGAGATTGTTTATCACCCCCTCGAACGCGGAACTGTACTTCCCCGAAAACGAACCCGCCGAATAGTTTACGTCGATTTTTTCGCCGCCGTTTCCGTAGAGGAGGATTTTTTGAACCTCCGCGGGCAACTCCTTATACGGTACGTCCAAAGAAAAACCGTAGCGTTTTGCCAGCGCGGCGAACATCGCCTCGGCAACCTTTCCCCCGTCCATATTCCAGCCCGAAACCTCGACCGCACCCCCTCTTACCGTTCTGTCGGGACGGACGATTTTTTGGACGTCGATTTCGTTCGTGAAGCCAAGCCCCGCGCACTCGGGACACGCGCCGAAAGGACTGTTGAAACTGAACAGACGGGGTTCTATTTCCTCTACGCTGATACCGCAGTCGGGACAGGCGTATTTCGTGCTGAAAAGCGTTTCTATACCGTCGATTTCGGCGATTACCAAGCCCTCCGAAAGCGAAAGAGCCGCCTCCACGCTGTCGGACAAACGCCGTCTCATATCCTTCTTTACGATCAAGCGGTCGACGACGGCGTTTATCGTGTGGCGCGTGTTTTTGTCGATATTGATATCCTCGTCCAATTCGTATATAATGCCGTCGATTTTCACGCGCGCGTAGCCGCTTTTTTTCATTCCTTCCAACAATTTCGTATATTCGCCCTTTCGTCCTCTGACCGCGGGCGACATAATGATAAGTTTGCTCCCCTCGGGGTTTTTCATAATCGCGTCGCATATCTCGTCCACGCTTTGGCGGCTGATTTCGCGTCCGCACTTTACGCAATGCGGTTTTCCGACGCGGGCGTAGAGGAGGCGAAGATAGTCGTATATCTCCGTAACCGTTCCGACGGTCGAACGCGGATTGTGCGAAGTCGTCCTCTGATCGATGGAAATCGCGGGGGAAAGCCCCTCGATAAGTTCCACGTCCGGCTTTTTCATCTGCCCCAAAAACTGCCGCGCATACGACGACAGACTCTCGACGTACCGCCTCTGCCCCTCCGCAAAAATCGTGTCGAACGCGAGAGAAGACTTTCCCGAACCGCTGATACCCGTGAAAACCACGAGTTTTCCGCGCGGTATAGTAACGCTTATATTTTTTAAATTGTGTTCTTTCGCACCCTTGACGATGATATTTTCTTGCATATCCAAAAAAACTCCTTATCTTTTCGTTTGAATTTCTTTTTATTTTTTGTGTTTTTCATCTTAACATTTATATTATTCCGCGGTATAGTACCGCGTTTTCCTTTATTTCCCGTCATTTCTTTTCTCTATTTGTTATGCCATAAATTCCTCTTAAATCCGCGGTATGGTACCGCGTTTCTCCTCGAAATCCTATATCCTCTAAACGTCAAATCCTTACATTCGCCGGCCGCTACCGCCGATCGCTATTTCCTTTCACTTCTTCCCGATCATCCTTTTCAACTCCGCCAATTCCTCTCTCAATTTTATCGCCGTCTCGAAGTCCAAGACTGCCGCCGCCGCTTTCATCAGTCCTTTAATCTTTTCGATCTCCTTTGCCGCGTCTTTCGCGTCCGCCGCCGTTCCGCGGATTTTAGAGGTTATTTCGATGGTATTTTTTACGCTTTTGACGATAGTTTTCGGGATTATTCCGTGTTCTTCATTATAAGCGGTTTGGATCGCTCTGCGTCTATCCGTCTCTTTGATCGCCCTGTCCATACTCCCCGTTACGCTGTCGGCGTACATAATGACGCGCGCCTCCGCGTTTCTCGCCGCCCTGCCCACCGTTTGGATAAGGGAGGTATCGCTCCTTAAAAAGCCCTCTTTGTCCGCGTCCAAAATGCAGACTAGCACGACTTCGGGGATATCCAGCCCCTCTCTCAAAAGGTTGATTCCGACCAACACGTCGAAGTCGCCGCGTCTTAAAGACGTGATGATGTCGATTCTTTCCAAAGCGTCGATATCGGAGTGCATATACCGGACTCTTATGCCGTTTTCGCCTAAAAAGGCCGTCAAATTCTCCGCCATTTTTTTTGTCAGCGTCGTAACCAAAACTCTTCCGTTTTTCGCCGCCGCGACGTTTATTTCGGATATCAGGTCGTCGATCTGTCCTTTGACGGGGCGGATAACGATCGCGGGATCGACTAAGCCCGTCGGGCGTATTACTTGTTCCGCGACGTTGTCCGCTTGTTTCATCTCGTATTCCGCGGGCGTCGCCGAAACGCAAATCAGTTGTTTTATTCTCGCGTCGAATTCGGTAAAATTCAGCGGACGGTTGTCGTATGCCGCCGGAAGGCGGAATCCGAAATCTATGAGGTTATTTTTCCGCGCTCTGTCGCCGGCGTACATACCGCGGATCTGCGGAATCGTCATATGGCTTTCGTCGATAAACATAATGAAGTCGTCGGGAAAGAAGTCCAAAAGCGTATAGGGCGGCGTACCGGGGGCGCGTCCGTCGAAGTACCGCGAATAGTTTTCTATGCCGCTGCAATAGCCGATCTCCCTGATCATCTCCAAATCGTAGTTTACGCGTTCGGAAATTCTCTGCGCTTCGATAAGTTTTCCGCGGCTTTTAAAAAACTCCGCGCGTTCGGTCATATCGCGGCGTATCTCTTTCAATTTTTCGTCGCGGTTTTTTTCATCGGTGATATAGTGGCTTGCGGGGAATATCGTTATACTTTTCAATTTATTGACCGCCTTGCCCGTAACCAAATCGATCTCCGTGATTCTGTCCACGGTATCCCCGAAAAACTCGACGCGAACCGCCATTTCGCCGTAACTCGACGGGAATATTTCGACCGTATCCCCCCGCGCGCGGAAAGTCGAACGCACAAAATCTATATCGCTCCGCCTGTATTGAATTCCGATAAGGCGTTCCAAAAGGTCGTCGCGGTCGGCGGTATCGCCCTCCCGCAAGGAGACGGTATGCCTATAATATTCGTCGGGTCCGCCCAAGCCGTATATGCAGGAAACGGAGGCGACGACTATCGTATCGCGCCTTTCGCAAAGAGAACTCGTCGCGCTGTGGCGGAGTTTATCGATCTCGTCGTTGATTGCCAGATCTTTTTCGATATAGGTATCGGTACGCGGTATATACGCCTCGGGCTGATAATAATCGTAATAACTGACGAAATATTCGACGCGGTTTTTCGGGAAAAACTCGCGGAATTCGTTGCAAAGTTGCGCCGCCAGCGTTTTGTTGTGCGCGATGACCAGCGCGGGACGCTGCGTCCGCTCGATGACGTTCGCCATAGTAAAGGTTTTTCCGCTGCCCGTAACGCCCAAAAGCACCTGCGTACGGAAACCGTTCTCGATCCCCTCGACAAGACTCTCGATCGCGCGCGGCTGGTCGCCCGTGGGCTTGTATGGCGCGTGTAATTCAAAACCGATATTTTCCATCGTGTATTTCCTTTTTGAACGCTTAATTCTTATCTCTAATCCCTATTAAAAAATTATACCATATTCCCGTAAAATTAAGCAATAAAAAGTTACCCTAAGAGAAAAATTAAGACATTCTTTTCCGCAATTCCCCTCCGTGGGAGGGGGCAAGGGGGTGGGGCGTCCGCTTCCTATTATCCGCAAATTCCCCTCCGTGGGAGGGGGTTAGGGGGTGGGGCGACGATTTGGGAAAAAGTAAATTTTTCATTCAAAGCGTGGAGAGCGGAAATTCCCCTCCGTGGGAGGGGGCAAGGGGGTGGGGCGACATTATAAAAAAATAATGGCGGGGCGACGTTTTGGGAAAAAGTAAATTTTCCATTCAAAGCGTGGAGAGCGGAAATTCCCCTCCGTGGGAGGGGATAAGGGGGTGGGGCGTCATTATAAAAAAATAATGGTGGGGCGTCCGTTTGGAAAATTCCCTTCGCGAAAAAACTCTAAAAATCTTCCTTCCGGCGGGCGTCCGATTAAAAAAACTACTAAAAAATTTAAAAAATATACTAAAAATGTATTGATTTTGTAGTATTTTTGCAGTATAATATGTATATAATATAAAAAGAGGTGATATTATGAGTACAAATACGGCAAAGAGCGAAACGTTGCAAGTCCGGATAAATAAGGAAACAAAAAAACAAGCGGAATCGATACTAAAAGAAATGGGTTTATCAACGAGAGATGCGATAAACATATATTTTGCGCAGATAATAAACACAAACGGCATTCCGTTTATAATCCGCGCGAAAACACCCAACAAAACGACGCTTGAAGCCTTTCAAGAAATCGAGGAAATTAAAAGCGGAAAACTGCCGAGAAACCCTCAAACGCTGGACGGATTCATAAAAGAAATGGGAGAATAAATAATGTTGGAAGCAATATATTCAACCCAATTCAAAGCGGACTACAAAAAGAAACAAAAACAAAATAAAGATCTAACCAAACTAACTATCATAATGGATAAACTCCTAAATGAGGTAGAATTAGACAACAAACAAAAAGAACTCTGTCTAAGCGGAAAATACAAAGGATACAAAGAATGCCACATAGAACCCGATTGGCTTTTAATTTACTGTTCGGACGAAACAACGGTATATTTTGTAAGAACGGGGAGTCATTCGGAGTTGTTTAATTAAATAAAAAAATAAAGGGTGCGTTACTCCCTTTATTTTTTTTGCCAAAATCTAAAAAATAGAATTTTAGACGCGCCTATTAGGAAAACCTTAATTTTGTAAAATTTATTGATATTATTTAGGTTTTCCTTAATTTTGTAAAGTTTTCTTGATATTATTTAGAATATCCTTAATTTTGTAAAATTTCTTTTAAGGCGATTTAGGATTTTTTTAATTTTGTACAAAACACTGAATTAATTTTGTAAAAAATACTAAAATTAATTTTGTACAAAATGCCAACCTCCTAATAACGGTTCCACGGTGTGGGAACGCCGTCAACGTAACGCCAATAGTTTCCGCTCTTTTTCACTTCCGAATACCAATACACGGGACGGTTACTATTATTCCAACTCGAATTCCACCCGTCGGGCTTGCCCTCCGCCTCCGCGTAAATTATCAACTTATCGCAAGCCCGGAACGCATAATTACCGATATCCGTTACTCCCTCGGGTATAACGATCGTTGTCAAACTACTGCAAAAATCGAACGCATAACTACCTATACTCGTTACTCCCTCGGGTATATCGATCGTTGTCAAACTACGGCAATCATTGAACGTTTGATCCCCGATAGCCGTTACTCCCTCGGGTATAACGATCGTTGTCAAACTATTGCAATTAGAGAACGCATAACTCCCTATACTCGTTACGCTGTCCGGAATTTTAATAGAAAAAATATCCCTTTTACCGCTAAAACCATAATCCGCTATTTTGATTACGCTCTCTCCCTCATAGACCGCCGGGATTCTGATATCATTATCCGTCGCCGTCCCCTCGCTCACCTCATATCCGCCCGTTATCTTTGTAAACTTTAAGCCCTCGGTATAATAACCCTCGGCTTTTTCCCATACCGTCGGCACTCCGTTTACGTAACGCCAATAGTTTCCGTTCTTTTGCACTTCCGAATACCAATACACGGGACGGTTATCGGGATTCCACCCGTCGGGCTTGCTCTCCGCATCCGCGTAAATAATCAACTTATCGCAATAAAGGAACGCATAATACCCGATATCCGTTACCCCCTCGGGTATGACGATCGTTGTCAAACTACTGCAATCCTCGAACGCATAATCCCCGATAGTCGTTAATCTTGATCCCTCGGGTATGGAGATCGTTGTCAAACTATAGCAATACCGGAACGCATAATTCCCTATACTCGTTACACTCTCGGGTATAACGATCGTTGTCAAACTACCGCAATACTGAAACGCAAAATAACCTATACTCGTTACTCCCTCGGGTATGGCGATCGTTGTCAAACTACTGCAATTATAGAACGCAGAATCCCCTATACTCGTTACTCCCTCGGGTATATCGATCGTTGTCAAACTACGGCAATCCTCGAACGCACCACTCCCGATACTCGTTACTCCCTCGGGTATAACGATCGTTGTCAAACTACTGCAATCGGAGAACGCAGAACTACTTATACTCTCTACTCCCTCGGGTATATCGATCGTTGTCAAACTACGGCAATCGGAGAACGCAGAACTCCCGATACTCGTTACTCCCTCGGGTATAACGATCGTTGTCAAACTAATGCAATGATAGAACGCATTACTACCTATACTCGTTACTCCCTCGGGGATAGCGATCGTTGTCAAACTACTGCAACCGGAGAACGCAGAACTACTTATACTCGTTACAGAGTCGGGTATAACGATCGTTGTCAATCTACTGCAATTATAGAACGCACCCTCTCCTATACTCGTTACTCCCTCGGGTATATCGATCGTTGTCAAACTTCTGCAATCACGGAACGCAGAACTACCTATACTCGTTACTCCCTCGGGTAGGTCGATTGTTATTAGACTTGTGGAACGGAACGCCTCAATACCTATAACCGTTACGCCGTTCGGAATTTTAATAGAAACAATATTATTTTTATGGCTAAAACCCTCATACGCTATTTTGATTACGCTCTCTCCCTTATAGACCGCCGGGATTCTGATATCATTATCCGTCGCCGTCCCCACGCTCACCTCATAGCCGCCCGTTATTTTGGTAAACTGCAAGCCTTCCGTATAATAACCCTCGTCTTTTTCCCATACCGTCGGCACGCCGTCAACGAAACGCCAATAGTTTCCGCTCTTATTCTCCTCCGAATACCAATACGCGGGACGGTTACTATAATTCCAATTTGGATCCCATCCGTCGGGCTTGCTCTCCGCCTCCGCGTAAATAATCAACTTAGTGCAATAAGCGAACGCATAACCACCTATACTCGTTACTCCCTCGGGTATGGCGATCGTTGTTAAACTACTGCATTCATAGAACGCATAATTCCCGATAGTCGTTACGCCGTTCGGAATTT
>JAISNN010000024.1 GCA_031276195.1 Clostridiales bacterium | reverse complement strand
AACGCCGGCAACCCCCGTTATCAGCAAGACCAACACGCACAACAACGCTATCTTTCTTTTCCTCATAATACAAAACCTCCTTTTCGGTTTTTATTTGAGTAAATTATACAACCTTTTTTTTGTAATTTCAATACCTTTCCAAAAAATAAATTGAGTTTCTAAAAAAAACAATAAAAAAATTGCATTCCTTAAATGCAACCTCAAATTTAAAAATTCTTAATATTTTTTCTAAAATATTTTTTCCGCATTAAGCGAAAACGCGTTTATTTCGCCATAATAAACATCCTCTCCGCATAATAAACATCCGCCCCGTTTGTTTTTGCAATTTGGTATAATAAAAATTATCTTATCCCTGTTTTTTCGTTTTTATTTCCGAATCGCCGCCCCACCCCTACCCCTCCCACGGAGGGGAATATTCCGTGTTTTTCATATTCTATTCCGTATTTAATACTGCTCAATTCGCGTTCCGTATTTTACACTTCGTATTCTATGCTTCGCATTCCGCATTCCGATACCGCGCATTACGCATTCTATACGCCGTATTACGTATTGCATATTTTGCACATTCTATTCCGCATTCCGGACTACGCATTCCGTATTCTATGCTTCGCATTACGCATTTTATACTTCGCGTTCCGCATTCCGATACCGCGCGTTCCGCATTCTATACGCCGTATTACGTATTGCATATTTCGCACATTCTATTCCGCATTCCGATACCGCGCATTACGCATTCTATACGCCGTATTACGTATCGCATATTTCGCACATTCTATTCCGCATTCCGGACTGCGCATTCCGTATTTCAATACTTCGTATTACGTATTTTACACTTCGTATTCTATGCTTCGCATTCCGCATTCCGATACCGCGCATTACGCATTCCATACTTTGCATCGCGTATTTACATTTACGTTTCGACCCAAATTTCTCCTTCCTCGAAAGAATATATCACCGTGCCGTCGATTCTTATTCCCGCGCTCTCCGCCGCCCTCTTATAGACGGCGAGTTGTTTTTTATACGCGTCCATAAAGCCCTCTGTCCTCCCCGTTTTGTAGTCCGCGATTATATTTTTTTCGCCGAAAACGAGAAGATCTATAACGCCTTGAACGAGTATTTTGCTCTCGTCCCCGTCGGCGTACATCTCCTTTGACGGGATATACAGCATAAACTCCTTTTCTCTAAGGCAAGTATTTTTTTTCGCGTATTCGATAATCCCGCTTTTTAGGCATCTTTCGACGTCGCGGACGTTCACCAAAGCCGCCTCCTCCGCGCTCAAAACGTCCTCTTTGACAAGTTCTTTTATACGCGCTTCTATACCGCGGAAATCGGCGCAAAAATCGATGTGCTGCATAACCTTGTGATAGGCGTTTCCGCGGTCAAAAATCCCCTTCGGCGGCTCGGCAAAACTCAATTTTTTGCCCTTCGACACGGCGGTCGCGGACTCTTTCAGCGGCGATTTGTCGGCCGCCGCCGTCTTTTCTTTCAGCCTCTCCGCCAAATACGCGGCGACTCTTTTATCGTATCCGGACGTAATATCCGGTATCGCGCTCTCCGCGCAAAAAACCGCGCTTTCCCTCTCCTCCGCTTTTATGAACGCGTCCGCGACGGACGCGCGGTAGTACGCCGCCGTTCTCACGAAATCCATAAAACTCTCCGCTTCCTTGTATACGACGTCCCAATAGCCGTCCTTTTGCTCCGCGCCGCTTCCGCTGATAAAGAGGTGGTTTTTCGCACGCGTCGCCGCGACGTACAACAGCCTCAACTCCTCCCCGCGGCTCTGCTTGTCCTTTTTTAGGACTATAGCGCGCCGGAAAATCCCCTCGCGCTTTGTCAGCCGCTCCAAATCCTTGTGATACAACCCTATGCCCAACTCCGAATCGAGAACGAACGGTCCGCGCTCGTCCTCGGAATTGAACCTTTTCGCGCAGTCGGCGATAAAAACGATCGGGAATTCCAAGCCCTTCGACGCGTGAACGGTCAAAATTGAAACTCCGCCGCCGCCGGTTTCGCTTTTTTCGGCGGTTTCGGCGCGTCCGCCGTGCAAAAAATGCCGCAAGGAATATTCATAGCCGTAAAAACCTTCGGCAAAACCGCGCACCTCCGCCGCGCCCCCTATATAGTCGTCGTAGCCGCTGCCGTAAACGATCTCCGAAACGAGAGAATACATATCGCCGTCGGCGGCTTTTTTGCGTAAAAAATAGATATAATCGACAAAGGCGCGCAGTTTGTCCGCCAAAGCGTCCTCTTTTTCGCCTATGTATTTCAAAACGGAGTCAAAAAAATACTTCCCGCCGCAGTCGTTTAAACGGATCTCTTTCAACTCCTCCGCGGTTACGCCGCCGAAAAAAGAGGTCAAAGACGCCGCCAGCGGAATGTCGTTTCTCGCGTTTTCGACTACCTTCAAAAGTTCTATGACGGTTTCGCGCCGCCCGGCGGAAACCTCCTCGGAAAGAGGAATTCCGGCGTCCTTTAAAAAGCTTAAAATACACGCCGCGTTGTCGTTTTTTTTGCTCCGGAAAATCACCGCGATATCCCCGAAATTCACGGGTCTGTACCGCCCCTCCGAGGGTATGTATATCTCGGTTTTTAAGAGTTTGTTTATAGTGTCCGCGATATAAAGCCCCTCGTCCTCCGCCGCGGAACGCCCGGCGAAATTCGCGTCGTTTTTGACGCCGTAAAGCCCCTCCGCGCTAAACCGCTCCGTCCTTTTCGGGAAAAAAGCGGCGGCGTAAGGCGTGTATTTTTCGGGCGCAAATTCGGCTTTTGCGATAAGCATAGCGTCGCGTCCGTAGTTGACTCCGCCGCTTTCTTCCGTCATAACGCAAGAAAAAACGTCGTTGATAAAGCCCGTGATACGCTTTGACGTTCTGTAATTGTTGTTTAGATTGCGCCATTTACCGCCGCCGCTTTCATACGAACTCAACCTCTCCAAAAAAATCGACGGATCGGCGAGACGAAAACTGAAAATGCTCTGCTTTACGTCGCCGACCGTGAAAAATTCCCCCGTCGAAAGACGGCTCAAAATGTGTTCTTGAACCCTGTTAGTGTCTTGATATTCGTCCACGAGTATGCGCGTATACTGCGATTTTATCTCGCTCAAAATTTCCGCGTTTTCCAAAAGCGCGGAGGCGAAACTCTCCAAATCGGAATAATCGAGTTTGTTGTCGGCACGTTTAAGTTCGTCGTATTTCGCGGTATAGTACCGCGAAAATTCGACGAATTTTTCGATCAAAGCGCGGTCGCGCAAGGCTAAATCTTTCCATTCGCCGATCGAACCCGCCGCCGCTTGAAATCTGTTTTTTAATTCGTCGTTAAAGCCGCTTTTTAACGCGGAGATTTTTTCGGTCAACTCGTCCGCGTTCTTTTTCATAATTCTCGCGGCGCAAACGGAACAATTCATAATCGCCGCGATAAAACTAATTTTTGCGTTTTCCGCTTTCCCCTCTTCCGAATCGCCGCCGTCCT
The DNA here is from genome assembly GCA_031276195.1 of Clostridiales bacterium. Lineage (GTDB taxonomy): Bacteria > Bacillota > Clostridia > Christensenellales > JAISNN01 > JAISNN01. Next base: position 12,647 of record JAISNN010000024.1, on the reverse strand, counting down.
CTCCGCCGTCTTCAAAACCGTCCTCCGTATCGCCGTCGGATTCAAAACCCGATCCGCCGTATGCCCCGTCGTTTTCCGCGTCGGATTCAAGTTCCGATCCGCCGTATGTCCCGTCGTTTTCCGCGTCGGATTCAAGACCCGATCCGCCGTATGTCCCGTCGTTTTCTCCGTCAAATTCAAGACCCGATCCGTCGTATGTCCCGTCGTTTTCCATGTCGGATTCAAAACCGTCCGATTCGTAATTTTCCGCGGTATAACGCCGCTTTTTTGCGCCGCTTTTTTTACTTTTTTCCGCGGTATAGTACCGTACGTTTTTTATATTTTTTCCCGTAAAGCCCGCGTTCAATATGCCGTTCAGTTTTTCATAGATTTCCTCCGCGATAAAAGCGTATTTTTCGCCGCCCGTACATTCGGCGAGAATCTCTTCCGCGAATTTCAAAAGTTTTTCCAGCCTTTCTCTTATATAACTCAAAATGTATTCCTCGGCGGCTTTTAAACTTCTTTCAAAATCGTATTCCTTATCCGGCATAACGGTCAAAAGTTCTCTGTATTCCTCCGCCGCGGCAAACAACTTTTCGTCGCTCCTGCTGCCCGAAAGGTTTTGAACCAGCCTTTCATACACGCCGCCGTCCCCTTCCTCCGCGGTATTATACCGCGCCGCCGCCGTCTCGAACGCCCTTCTTTTTAAGGATTCCGCGTCGCCCTCGGATATGATTGAAAAATACGGATCTATGTTTAACTCATAAAAATATTTGGTCAGCAGTTTGCTCAAAAAACTGTGTATCGTCGAAATATTCGCGAGCGCAAATCCGCGGATCAATTCCGCGGCGGTTTTCGCGTCTTTTTCGGCCGCGTATTCCGTCAGTTTTCCCTCTATGCGTTCTTTCATTTCGGCGGCGGCTTTTTCGGAGAACGTCAAAACGAGAATGTTTTTCGGTTCGATCCCCTCCTTTACCAGCCTCAAAAATCTTTCGGTCAAAACGGCGGTTTTTCCGCTTCCCGCCGATGCGGACACGAGAAGATTCCCGTCCGTCATAACGGCGTATTTCTGATCGTCGTCAAATTTCATAATTTTTTTCTCCGTCTTTTTCTCCGCTTTCTCACGAACGCGTCTTTTAAATCTCCGAGCCCGCCGATAAAAAAATCTTATCCGCGGTCTTTTGAATCCTCCGCGCCGCGCGGCGTTACTTTTAATTCTAAATCGTTTTTACTTCCGCTTTCTTGTTTTTCCTCAAAATTCCTCTTTTCGATCTCGAAGTCTATCGCCCGAAAAATTGCACTCTTGTCCGCGGTCTTTTGAATCCTCGTTCTTTTTTCGCCGCCGCACATGGTCTTATATTCGCAAAACACGCAAGCCTCCGCTCCCTTCGTCTTTACGGGTTTTTTGGCGATATAGCCGCTCATAATTTCCTCCGCCGCTCTGTCCGCCATAACCGTCCCCAGCCAAACGGCTTTTTGAAATTCCTCTTCGCTCAAAACCGAACCGGCCGCCCCTTCCTCTTTTATCTCGACGGGCAGTATCCCGCTTTTTCCCTTAGAATTTTTCATATCATTGTCTATCGCTGCGATGATATCTATGTCGTTTATGACCGCTCCCGTTGCCCGATATCGGAATTCCGAATCCTTTTCGCTCAAAAAATCGTCTTTAATTTTGAGATACAGAGCCGCCGCCGGCGCGTAGCCGTTTTTTTGCAGCGCGGCGAGATATGCGAAAAGTTGCAAGTTATTCCCGTAATAAGCGTCGGAAAGAACGTTTCCCGAAACGTTCCCCGTCTTGTAGTCTATGACGACGGCGTTTTTTTTGAGAACGTCGATCCTGTCGATTTTCCCGTTCAGGCTCAGCCCGTTTTTTAGGCGCGCCGGCGAAAAATCTCCGCCGTCCGCGATCACCGCTTCGGCGAACGCGGGCTTGAAATCGGAATTCAAAATAAAGGCGTGCAAATCCCCGCAAATCCTCAAAATATCGCGCCTCAGCCGCCGCTTGATCCCGATATTTTTGGGCGAAGACAGTTTATCGGCGTAGTGTTCGCCGTTCATAATTCGGTCGGTGATCCTCTCCGCTTCTTTCATCGCGGCGTTTTTGTCCATATTTTTTGCCCTTAGGATAAATTTTTCCAAAACGCCGTGCGTAATATTTCCCGCGTCGCGGGCTTCCAGCGCGCCGTCGCCGCGTTCTTTCAGTTTGATTCCGTATTTCAAAAAATGCAGGTACGGACAGCGGTAATAGTTTTCCGCTTGCGTAACGCGGAAAATTCCGTCGCGGAAAAAGAGTTTGTCCGCGTCCGTGATCGGTTTTTCGTCCGCGTCCGCGTCCGCGCCCGGTGTTTTCGCGGCAAGTTCGGAGAGTCTGTTCCGCACTCTTTGTTTGCTTCGTTCGTCGAGGAGGGAAAAAGCGGCGGCGTAAAGTTCTTTGTTGCCGGCGTTCAGGCTTGTCAGTCCGCGCATTACGGTGTTGCTCAAATTTTCGCGGCACGACACGGCGCGGACAAATTCGTCCAATTTCTTTTTGTACGCTTCGCTTAAACGCGCTTCGTATGCCGTTGCGCCGTCTTTTGTTTCGGTGAAATTTCCCTCAATTACCGAACGGCTTTTTTCCGTTCCGGCTTTCCTATATTGCATTCCGTTAAAACTTTCTCCGCCGTTTAAACCGCCTCTTTCCGTTTCGTTAAAATACGTTTCCGTTGCGGCGTCGGACAAACGCCTTTTTGCGGTATCGTTCTCGCGTCTTTGTTTTTCATAAAAACACGTATCCGTCGGTATGCCAAACGAACGTAGGTTTCCGGTATAAGCGCGACCCGACTCCTCAAAACCGTTTTTTTCATCCTCTCCGTCTTTAATTCCGTAAAAATGTCCGTCCTCGTTTGATATGCCGCTTCCCGTTTTGCCCTCCGCGTCCGCGTCCTCTTTTATTCCGTAAAGACATCCGCCCTCGTTTGATACGCCGCTTCCCGTTTTGCCCTCCGCGTCCTCTTTCATTCCGAAAAAACCGATATCCGCGTCCGCCCGCGAAACCTCTATATCGCCGAACATCCCGAGAAATTGCGAAAAAACGGACGACGCCCTCCCTCCCTCCGTCCTGCACACGAAAAGCCTCTCCGACGGCGACGAGAGCAACTCCGCGGCGCGCGCTTTCGCGATCGCTCCGTCGTCGTCGAGGACGATTCCGTTATCCTTTAAAACCTTGATCTCGTGTTCGGAAATAATTTTTGAACTTTTTTTCTCCCCGGGAAACGCGTCGTAGTCCGCGCCCAAAACGAACAGTATCTTTTTGTCGAATACCTTATCCGCCGTGCCGCCCGTAAAAACGTTCAATTTTTGCTGCAAGGGCGCGATCTCCGCGGACTCCGCTTCGGCTAAAAATATGTCGAAAAATTCGGACAGCCTAAATCTGCCGTTTCCGAAAACCCTCTCGGTTTCGTTCAAAATCGACAGAATTTTTTTGTAACTTTGAATTCTGAAATACGAATCCTCCGCGTCCTCCGCTCCGCTTTCGGCGTATTCCGCCGTCTTTTCCGCGACGCGGTTAGCGCGGAAAAATTCCGAAACGCGCTCCGAAAAATCCCGTGCCGAGATATATTCGCCGCGTTTTTTGAAGGGCGCGGCGGCGTCTAAAACCGCCGTTCTGACTCTTTCCGCGTTTTCGTCGTTCAACGGGAATGTTAAATATTCGATATTGCGCGCGGCGCAGTAATTTTCAAATTCGTCGCCGTCGATCTCCGAAACGTCCGAATACGGATTTTTTATAAAGTCCAAAAAAATCTCCGCATGAAAATTTTTTTTGAAAATTTCGCCCGCCGCCTTGATAAATTTCACCGCCGCGCCGTTTGCGAGTTTGTTTTTCGCGCCCGCCGAAAAGGGGATTTTGAACCTTTTAAAGACCGTCCTTATATGCTCCGAATATCTAAACGGATCGGACGTCAAGACCGCGATATCCCCGTAGTCCGCGCCTCCCTCCGCGGCGGCGTTGATTTCGCGCGCGGCAAAGACGACTTCGTCGCGCGGACTCTTCGCTTCGACCAGCCGTATCCGCCCTTCCGCGCCGCGTTTTTTTTGTTTCGCGTAAGAAAAGAGGTTGTCGCCGACGGTATTAAAAACGGGACTTAGCATCGGCTCGTGAATTTTTATCCGATATTTATACTCCGCGGCGCGCGCAATAAGGCTCTCCTTAACTCCCCCTTCGGCAAAAGCCGCCGCGTTCGGTGCGGAATCGTTCCCCAAAATTCCCACGTCCGCGCTCACGGAATTCGCGAAAAACCTTTCGATTATGTCGAGTTCGAGGGACGAAAAACCGTCGTACAGCATAACGTACACGTGCGCGGACGAGAGGTGCGGAATTTTATCGATTTGCAGACGGAGTTTTTCGAGATAACTCAACCGGTCGCCGTAGCCGTCCTGAACGGCTTTCGTGTAACTTTTATAGAGAAACGCCGCGTCGTCCAATTTATATTTCAATTTTCCCTTGACCGAATCGCTTTTTGTAATTTTCGTTATGTCGGCGCGGCTGCTTCTGATGTTTTTTATGACCTCGTACGCCTCTTTCAAAAAACCGAACGATTTCGACGCCGATTTAAAACATTTCAATTCGTTTTCGTTTTCCGCCGCGGTTCTTTTTAGGATCATCATCGCGCCTTCGTCGGTCAAAACGCCCGAAAGATTGAGATATTTTTTTGCAAGCCGCATAAAGGAGGCGACCTCGATATCGAACGTGCCGAAAAGTTTAAGTTCGTTCATCAACTTAAACTCGACGTACAGGGCGGCGTTGTCGGGGACGACGACTATGTGATGTCCGTTCGGGTCGTTCGCCCTGTTTTCTTTGAGCGCGCCGATAACGCCGCCTAAAATGCCCTTGTTCGACTTTGAAATATGTATCGTAATCATTTTTTTATCCTTATACTATTCCGCTTTCAAAATATCCTTTTCCGCGCGCCCGCAATAAGGCTTTCTATCGTTAATTTTTATATCGTTTTTTCATTATACCGCATTTACTTTTTTGCATTCGGAATACTTCAAACCGCTTATTCTCTCCGTTTCTCTAACAAATAACTCCGCCGCCTATGACGTATTCCCCGTCGTACAAGACCGCGTACTGCCCCGCCGCCGCCGCGCGCTGCGCCTCGTCGAACACGATACGCGCGCGCCCCGTCCCGAAGTCAAATTCCGCCGCCGCGTTCTGTTCGGGCTGGCGGTGCCGTATGCGCGCCGTAACTCTCATAACGCTTTTCGGCGGTTTTACGGTTATAAAATTGAAATTTTCAACCTCGATTTCCTTTTTAAAGAGCGGGCTTTCGTCTCCGTTCGACACGAAAAGTATATTTTTTTCAACGTCCTTGCCGACCACGAACCACCGCCCTCCGCAAAAACCGCTTTCGCCGCCGATCCCGAGTCCCCTGCGCTGACCGATGGTATAGAAAAAAACGCCGTTGTGCCTCCCTACAATTTTGCCGTCCGCGGTCATAATGTCGCCCTCTTTCATCGGGATATACCCCGCCAAAAATTCCCGAAACCGCCTCTCGCCGATAAAGCAAATGCCCGTGCTGTCTTTTTTGGCGGCGGTGGCGAGTCCGTATTTTTTCGCGGCGGCGCGCACCTGTGTTTTTTGCATACGTCCGAGCGGAAAAATCACGTTTTCAAGTTGTTTTTCGGTGAGTTGATTTAAAAAATACGTCTGATCCTTTTGAGTATCGGCGGATTTTTTCAAGAAAGTTAAGCCGTCTTTTTTTTCGGTATCGGCGTAATGCCCCGTCGCGATAAAGTCCGCGCCGAGTTTTTTCGCGGCGAGAGAGAACGCGCCGAATTTGATCTCGCGGTTGCAAAGCACGTCGGGGTTCGGGGTTCTGCCCTTCTTGTATTCCTCTACGAAACTCAAAAAAACGCCGTCCATATATTCGCGCGAAAAATCCGCCGAATAATACGGTATGCCGAGCGAAATCGCGACGCGCTTTACGTCGAAAAAATCCTCGTCCGCGGTGCAATGTCCGCCCTCGTCCTCTTCGCGCCAATTCCGCATAAAAAGCCCGGCGGCGTCGAAACCGCACTCCTTTAAGAGGGCGGCGGCGACGGAACTGTCCACGCCTCCGCTCATGCCGACGATGACTTTTTTCGCGGAATTAAAATCTTTTTCGCCGTTTTTTAAGCGTTCTAAATTTGCGCCGCTGAAATCCGCGCCGTACTCTTTGGAGAATTCCGAAACCGCGCCGACGGAAAAATCTTTTTCGGAATTAAAATCTTTTTCGCCGCTTTTTAATCGTTCTAAGTTTACGCCGCTAAAATCTTTTTCGCCGTTTTTAAAGCGTTCCGAATCCGCGCCGTATTTTTCCGCGGTTTTCATATCCGTTTTTATATCGTCAAAATTTTCAAAGTTTTTCATATACATATCATTATATCATATTTTTTTCTCCTTGACAATAAGGCTGATTGTGATATAATTAAAGTAACGAATTTTTTTGAAATCCGTCTTAACGATATCCTTTAATAACTTAACTTCCTTAACGATACTTAACGATATACTTTATTAAGCAACTATTCAAAACGAGGTTATATAACGTGAAAATAAACGTCGTCGTCGCCGCCGCGGGCAGCGCAAAGAGAGCGAAAACCGCCGAAAACAAAATTTTTGTCAAATCCGCGGAGGGAAAGCCGATGCTGTTCTATTCCGTCGGAATTTTCCGAACAATTCCGGACGTAAAAAAAATCATAATCGCCGCGAAGCCCTCCGAAGCCGAAAAAATCGCCGGGATATTCAATTCCGATGAAAAAAATGCGGCCGTATTCGGAGACGCAATACGCCCGGAAAGCGTAAAAAATTCTCCGAAAAATCTAATCGGCGGCGGCTCGATAGGTTACCAAAACTCAAACAATATTACGCAAAGCCCGAACGATAACGGCTCAACGCATTGCCAAAACTCAAAAAATGTTTCTCGTTCTCTAAATAATTCTTGCCGAATCGTAGTTTGCGGCGGCGGAAAAACGCGCTCCCAAAGCATAAAAAACGCGCTAAATTATTTAGACGACGATTGCGAAATCGTGTTGATTCACGACGCCGCCCGTCCGTACACCGAACGCGCCGTCATCGAACGCGTTATCTCGGATACGGTGAAATTCGGCTCGTCCGTCCCCGCGCTGCCCGTTACGGACACTCTGAAATATTGCCCCCGCGCCGAACAAACGGAAATGGAAACGCCGCGTTTTAATACGCAAAATAAAGAAATACATAACCCTGCCGCCGCGGCGCAATCACTCTCAAACGGCATACGAAAAAATGTTTCCATCTCATACGGACAAGACAAAACACCGAACGCCTATACGCGCGCGGCGCAAAACGAAACGATAAATAACCCTGCCGCCGCGGCGCAATCACTCTCAAACGGCACACGAAAAAATGTTCCCGTTACCGTAAACCGGGAAGATTATTTTACAATTTCCACACCGCAAGGCTTTTTCGCAAAAGAAATAATCCGCGCCTATTCAATGACCCGCTATGAAAACGACGGGCTTTCCGACCGTCCCGATACTCAAAAATCAATATCCGCCGCTTCCGATTCCGACCTCTTTAATTCCCAAAAATCAATGCCTGACGCTTCCGATTCCGAAAAATCAATATCCGCCGCTTGCAATTCCGACCCTTTCACCGACGATTCATCGGTATACGAAAAATACATCGCGCCCGTTCACTTAACCGAAGGACAACCCTCTAATATAAAAATCACGACGCAACAAGACGTTGAAACCTTTAAAACCGCGCGGACAATAAACGGAATTCTCCGTCCGCAGCCGCATGAAATTCACACGGAAAATAACGATATAAATAAAAAAGCGATAAGCGAAACGCACGACACTCATACGCACGACACTCATACGCCCGAAACTCAAACGCCCGACAACGATATTAATAAACCGACGATAAGCAAAATGCCCTACCCTAAAACGCCCGAAATCCACACGGAAAATGACGATATTAATAAACAAATAGCGGACGAATTTTTCCGCCCCCGATCGCTTTATATTCATCTCTATACGGACGGCAAAGCCGAAACCGTTCCAAACGGAATTCCTCCGGATTTGCGGATCGGAAGCGGCTATGATATTCACCGTCTTACGGAGGGCAGAAAGTTAATTTTAGGCGGCGTCGAGATTCCGCACCGCTTAGGTCTTGACGGGCACAGCGACGCGGACGCGCTCATTCACAGCGTCATCGACGCGCTTTTGGCGGCGGTTGCGAGCCGCGACATAGGCTTTCACTTTCCCGACAACGACCCCGCCTATAAGAACGTCCCGAGTCTTGTTTTGCTGGAAAAAACGCGCTTGCTTATGCTGCAAAAACGCGCGTCCGTAGTCAATCTTTCGTCGATTATCGCCGCGCAATCGCCGCGCCTCTCCCCCTATGTCGAACCGATGAGGCTTTCTCTCGCGGCGGCTTTAAAAATCCCCGTCGAACGCGTTTCGGTCGCCTGCAAAACGAACGAACGGCTGAGCGAAATCGGCAAAGAAAACGCCATTGCGGTCAACACCGTCTGCTTGGTCAAAATCGAATAAAAAAACTTCTTTTTCACGGCACAACAAAAACGCCGAACAAAAATCAAATTAAATTATCAATCGAATTTAAAAATAAACTCTTTTCCACGGCATAACAAAAACGCCGAACAAAAATCAAATTAAATTATCAATCGAATTTAAAAATAAAAAAACCGACTCGGTCAAAAGAATCGGTTTTTCATTTTTTAAATTAATTTTTTTAGAACGGTTTTTTATCCGTTATTCACCTTTGAACGGCAAAAGAGCCATAACTCTCGCGCGTTTGATTGCCTCGGCGAGGATTCTCTGATGTTTCGCGCAAGTTCCCGTGATTCTTCTGGGCATTATTTTGCCCTTATCCGTGATGAATTTTTTCAATTTTCCGGCGTCCTTATAATCGACCTCGTCGATTTTTTCCACGCAGAACACGCAAACCTTCTTTTTCGGCATACGTTTGACGGGACGTTTCACGTCTTTATTTGTATTATTTTCACTCATAATATACGATTCCTTATAATTTTTTTAATATAATTTGTTGCCGCTAAATCTACGGCGCATTTTTTTTCAACCCGCGATATCGGGCGGCTTTTGTCAAAACGCCGAAACCGCGGAAATACCGAAACTAACGGTTTTTTTGTGTAATACTAAGCGTAAATGCCAAATGTTTTTTTAGACCGTTTAAGCGTTAAATACCAAAACGAATATTTTTTTTAAAAAAATCGTTAAAATTAAATATTAAACGCCGAAGCGAACGTTTTTTTTAAAACCGTTAAGCATAAACATTAAAACGAACGTTTTTTAAAAAATCGTTAAATATTAAATACTAAAACGGATATTTTTTGGGACTGTCAAGTATTAAACGCTCATCGCTAACCGCAAAATTACCTTCGCCGTCCGCTAACCGCCGTCCGCCGAAATTAAAACGGCAAATCTTCCTCGACGGCTTTCAACTCTTGTTTTCTCTCATATTTCGGCACGGGCTGCGGAGCGTCGTCGCCGTCCGCCTGATCTGCGAAACTCTCTCTCGTACTCAAAAACTGAACCTCGTCGGCGATAATTTCCGTAACGTATCTTTTCGTTCCGTCGGCGGCGTCGTACGTCCGCGTTTGGATTTCCCCGACGACGGCGGCTTTGTTGCCTTTTCTGAGATATTTGGCGCAATTTTCCGCCTGATTTCTCCAAACGATGATAGGGAAAAAATCGGCGTCTCTGGTTCCGTCTGACTTTTGAAAGCGTCTTGTAACGGCAAGCGTAAACTTGCAAAGCGAAATCCCCGTCGTGGTGGTCGAGAGTTCGGGGTCTTTCGTCAAATTTCCTATCAAGCAAACCTTATTCATTTTTTTCTCCCTATTTTTTTAGTATCATTTTCCGAACGAAGCCGTCTGTGATTTGCATCTGTCTCTCCAATTCGTGAGGGACGGTAGGCTCGGACGTAAAATTCATCAGGACATAGTAGCCTTCGGTCGTATAGTCGATAGGATAGGCGTATTTTTTTGCGCCCCACTTCTCGACGGACTCGACGGTTCCGCCCGACGATTCGACGATCGATTTAAATTTCTCGATCAACGACGTCTTCTGCTCATCACTAAGCTCGTTCCGAATAATATACAATACCTCGTACTTATTCATCTTTTATACCTCCTTTTGGTCATTCGATCCGTTGAACGGAATTTCTTCAAAAAAATCTATACGGCATTTTTCAAGAAACCTATTACGGTATTCCTTTTAAGAAACCTATATTAAATTTCTTTTAAAACCCTATATTAAATTTCTTTTAAAAAAAACCTAACGGATAAGGAAATGTTTACGCGAACCGCCCTTTCTTTTTTACGGCAAAATTGCAAACGCTTAAAGCCGCAAAAAACAAACCGCTTTTTTCGCTCAATTATTATATAACACCTCGAAAATAAAGTAAAGCAAAAACATAAGAAAAAAGCATATTTTTTCAAAAAAACCCTAACCGCCCCTCCTCCGTTACTCATACTTTTGGAATTTACGAAAAATCCTAACCGCCGCTTGCTAATTATTCCACGGCGTCGGAACTTTCACTCCGTCCACGGTCGTATATCGCCAATAATTCCCGCTCTTATATTCCCCTGAATACCAATACATGGGACGGTTACTATTATTCCAACTCGAATTCCACCCGTCGGGCTTTCTCTCCGCCTCCGCGTAAATAGTCAACTTATTGCAACCGTAGAACGCAGAACTACCTATACTCGTTACTCCCTTAGGTATAACGATCGTTGTCAAACTACTGCAACCGGAGAACGCAGAACTACCTATACTCGTTACGCTCTCGGGGATATCGATCCTTGTCAAACTATTGCAATTATAGAACGCAGAATTCCCGATACTCGTTAATCTTGATCCCTCCGGTATAACGATCGTTGTCAAACTACGGCAATTTTCGAACGCATAACTATTGATAACCATTACGCTGTCCGGGATTTTCACCGAAACAATATTGCTTTTACCGCTAAAACCACTATTCGCTATTTTGATTACGCTCTCTCCCTCATAGACCGCCGGAATGATAATATCATTATCCGTCGCCGTCCCCGCGCTCACCTCATAGCCGCCCGTTATCTTTGTAAACTGCAAGCCTTCCGTATAATAACCCTCGTCTTTTTCCCATATTGTCGGCGCTCCGTCAACATAACGCCAATATCCCTCTTTATAATTCCCAGAATACCAATACACGGGACGGTTACTATTATTCCAACTCGAATTCCACCCGTCGGGCTTGCTCTCCGCCTCCGCGTAAATCACCAACTTATCGCAACCCTCGAACGCAATGGGCAGAAAAACCAATCCTAACAAATAACCCCCTATACTCGTTACTCCCTCGGGTATAACGATCGTTGTCAAACTGCCGCAATAAGCGAACGCATAATAACCTATGCTCATTAATCTTGATCCCTCGGGTATAACGATCGTTGTCAAACTACGGCAATTCTCGAACACATAATCCCCGATACTCGTTACTCCCTCGGGTATAACGATCGTTGTCAAACTACTGCAATTAGAGAACGCACCACCACCGATAGCCGTTAATCTTGATCCCTCGGGTATATCGATCGTTATCAAACTACTGCAACCGGAGAACGCACCACCACCGATAGTCGTTACGCTCTCGGATATATCGATCGTTGTCAAACTACTGAAATCAGAGAACGCATTATCACCTATACTCTCTACTCCCTCGGGTATATCGATCGTTGTCAAACTTCTGCAATTATAGAACGCCCTCTCCCCTATACTCGTTAATCTTGATCCCTCGGGTATGGCGATCGTTGTCAAACTACGGCAATTCTCGAACGCATAATCCCCGATACTCGTTACTCCATTGGGTAGGTCGATCGTCGTCAAACTACTGCAACCGGAGAACGCATAACCCCCTATACTCGTTAATCTTGATCCCTCGGGTATAATGATCGTTGTCAAACTACTACAACCATAGAACGTATAACTCACGATACTCGTTACTCCCTTGAATAGGTCGATCGTTGTCAAACTCCCTATACTCGTTACTCCCTCGGGTATGGCGATCGTTGTCAAACTACTGCAATTATAGAACGCATAATAACCTATACTCGTTACTCCCTCGGGTAGGTCGATCGTCGTCAAACTACTGCAATTGCGGAACGCAGAATTCCCGATAGTCGTTATGCTGTCCGGAATTTTAATAGAAACAATATTGCTTTTATCTTTGAAACCATTGTTCGCTATTTTGATTACGTTCTCTCCCTCATAGACCGCGGGGATTCTGATATCATTATCCGTCGCCGTCCCCACGCTCACCTCATATCCGCCCGTTATCTCTGTAAATAATAAGCCTTCGGTGTAATATCCTTCGTCTTTTTCCCATACCGTCGGAACGCCGCCCACATAACGCCAATAGTTTCCGCTCTTTTTCACATCAGAATACCAATACACGGGACGGTTACTATCATTCCAATTCAACTCCCACCCGTCGGGCTTGTTCTCTGCCTCCGCATAAATTATTAACTTATCGCAATAAGCGAACGCATAACCACCTATACTCGTTACTCCCTCGGGTATGGCGATCGTTGTTAAACTACTGCATTCATAGAACGCATAATTCCCGATAGTCGTTACGCCGTTCGGAATTT